>CAIYZW010000246.1 GCA_903930725.1 uncultured Bacteroidota bacterium | reverse complement strand
TGGCCAACCGAAATTAAGCCTCCGATTTTAACAATATCCGAAAACCTGTGTTCGATTTCAAATTCCACACCCTGATGAAGCGCATCAAGCCCGGTGACCAGGGCGCGGGTTTGGGTATTGTTTTCGAGTTGAATGTATTCGTTGGAAAGGAAACTCTTATCCTGCCAAAGGGTAAAATAAACATTAACCTTTGCTTTGGTGAGCGCATCCGAAAAGCCGTAACCAACCTCGGCTGCCTGCACTTTTTCGTTCGAAAGGTCTTTGGTGGGAACATTGGTGTAATTGCCAAAAACGTATTTAAAATAGGGTGCTCTTGAGAAATACCCGCAATTGGCATAAAAATTATGGTGGTCGCTAAGATTGAAATTTATACCGGTTTTCAGGTCAAAACCGGTTTTGGAAATGACTTCACTTTTGGTGTCATTCACATAATTGTATTCGTCCCATCGCTGATACCAGACATTATTAAATGTTCCGCTTAAAAAGGCATTGGTTTTTCCGGATTCAAATTCGATCTGACCAAAAATGCTGCCCGAAGGATTGTAAGCACCGTTATTTACTTTGATAACATCACCAATAGTTTTTACCTGATTCCTGCCAGCAGCGCCGTCCGCAGCCCAGGCGTAGTCGTCAATAAAATACTCGCCACCCAGCAAATTCCTTATTTTTTCCTGAAGTTTCGATTTAAAATACCGCAAATGAATTCCTGCCGAATATTTAACATGCTCCGATTTATTATACTCAATCCGGGTAAGCAAACCTCCCCAAACATGGCTTGCCAGAAAATTTGTCTGAACATTTTTTGAGAAACCCGTCACCTTCTGACCATCTGAAAGTGTTGCTGTATCCTGATTTTGAGCATTATTCCGGTAAATGGCATCCCAGTCAATCTGACCAGAAGGATTTCGGTAATCAAAAATAGTGGGAGTTACGTAGCCGTAAGCTTCAGTCCATTTTCCGCCACCATAACCCGGCGAATAATAGATGGAAGTAGCCATGAACAAATCCTTCGAAATTGTCCAGTAATCGTTAAGGGTAAAATAAGGTTTGTGATAGAAGTTTTCGGAGGCATTGTTGAGTTCGCCATTGTAACTTCCCCAATCCTTGTTGAACTTAATTCCGTGCTGGCTAATTTCTGCTGTCGAAAGTTTAAACGTTCGCTGGCCGTGGCGCTCGGGGGCTCCCAGGGCAGTAAATACAATTTTATGATGTTTGCTGAATTCTTTGCTCACCGACAAAAAATACGCCCAGGCATCAACGTAAGTGGCATTAACATAGCCGGGGCCGGTGGTGCGGGAACCGAGAAAGCTAACAGCAAAACCATTCTTGAGCAATCCGGTGTTCATGTTCAGGCTTAGTTTTGAATTACCATAACTTGTTGTCGAATAATTGATGGATCCACCTTCGGTAGCCTCGGTGGTTTTGGTGACAATATTTATAGTTCCACCAACCGAGTTTAAAGCAACATTTGAAGCCCCAAGTCCGCGCTGCACCTGGATTGCCCGCGCAACATCGGACAAGCCAATCCAGTTGTTCCAGTAAACCAAACCATTTTCGACACTTGAAATAGGGACACCATTTAATAATAAGGCTACATTTTCCTGCTCAAAACCGCGGATGTTTACCGAAGCATCGCCATTACCGCCACCTTCGCGGGCGGCATACACGCCGGGAACCATCTTCAAGATTTCAGGAAAAGTCTGGTCGCCTAATTGTGATTCGATTTGTGTTGAATTAATGGCCGACAAGGCTACAGGGGTTTTCCTGTCCTCTGCCATCGAAGAAATGATATTGACTTCTTCCAGGGCAATTATTCCCTGTTCGATCAAAATATCACCAAGATCATTAACCTCATTTTTATTAACAACAACTTCCATAGTTCTTGTTAAAAACCCAACGCTGCTAATCCTGATGGTGGATTTACCAGCTTCCGCGCCAAGACTAAAAATGCCGTTAAAATCGGTGGAAGTACCCGAAGAACCATTGTTAACCGAAATGTTGGCGCCGGAAACTTTCTGAAGGGTTTTTGCATCAATCACGCGGCCAGTGATAGTGACCTGACCAAATGTAGAAACCGTGCAAAAGACTAATAAAATCAAGCAAATCGTAAAGATTTTCGTTTTCATTTATTTCAATTTTTTTTGAGTAAAAATCATTTCACAAATGCGCACAAAAAACCCCGAAAGGAAATATCCCCGGGGCGGCTGCACGTACTTTACCCAAAAACCGAATTAAAATTAATCCGATTGCTCAAGTTTTTCTTCTATCATCCAGACTTTACTGTCGGTTCTGGAATTTCACCAGATCAGTCCCGCAACCTTAAAGTACAGGCGTTGGGAGTCGCGGACTTTACCGCCGGTCGGGAATTATTGATTGATTGCTCAATCAACTCACCCTGCCCCGAAGAAATATTAATTTATGCTTTTAGAACGCTGTTAAATTATCGCTACAAAATTATTGTTTTTGAGTTAACAGTGCTGATTATTTTTAATTACCCCAAATTTGCTTCTAAAAACACCTTGCCGGCTCTAAAAGATTTTTCGTGCAAAAACCTGAAAGATCGTGAAGATCTTTTAGCATTAAACACAACTCATCAACTAATCTTACCGGATTTTCCGGAGAACCATTAGTTTTCAAATATCTGCACCTGGTATTGTTTGTTAATTTTTCCCATAAAAAAAATACCCGCACAAACCAATTGATTGTAGCTTTGTAAACACTTTTTTAAGATGCGCTTTATCATGAAACTTAAACAGGATTTTTTACCCAACAACTGGACTGAATTACAGGAATTATTGTTTTACGATTCGTACAACAACCAAATCGGAAGGGTTCGTTCGCCTTACATTTACCGTGGTTTATCAATTTTTGATTACGAATTAAAAACTTCATTAGTAAGGCTTCATGGCTCGCACAAAGATCTGGAATTTCATTTGTTGCGGAATTTTAAAAAATACTCGCACCAGCCCGACATTTTAAATAACTCCGATTGGGACTGGCTGGCATTGGCTCAGCATCACGGGTTGCCTACTCGTTTGCTCGACTGGACCTACTCGCCTTATGTTGCCCTCCATTTTGCCACTGCCGAGCTCGATTTATTTCATCACGACGGCATTATATGGGCACTCAATTACGAGGCTTTAAAAAACTACCTTCCTACAAATTTAAAGCGCGAGCTCACTAAAGTTGGCTCCAACAGCTTTACTACCGAAATGCTCAACAAGGTTTACAAGGACATTATGGAATTGTCGCTGGAAGAGACTGAATTTGTTGTAGCTTTCGAATCGCCATCGCTGGATGCACGGATTGTAAACCAGTTTGCCATCTTTACTTTTATGTCGCATGCTACTTCGATGCTCGACGACTGGTTTTTGGTTAAGCCCGAACTCTATTTCAGAATACGGATTCCTGCCGAAATGAAATGGGAAATCCGTGATAAACTCGATCAGGTAAACATAAACGAAAGGGTGCTTTTTCCGGGCCTCGATGGCCTGAGCAAATGGCTCAAACGGCATTATTCGCCTAAGGAATAAGGCTTTTTAAAATCTAAAATATTTTCATAAACCCTCTTCACCCAAAAATAAAAAACCACGCCATCTATTCGAAAATGTTTTTATAAATTTGCTATGCCCAAAGACGGCATCAATTAACCTGTTTTTTGGTAAGCACAACCGAAATGCTTGCAAACAGTAGGATAAACCAATAAATATAAAACTATGGATGGCGATAACAGAATTTCGATTGAAATTACGCAGGAACAGGTAACCCTGTTTTTGACCGAGGTTACCAAACTTAAAAACATGTTGCCCGCAGGTTTGGTTACACTTACCCCCGAAGAGCGGCACAGCTATGCCAAAATGGGTGATAAAACGATTGCCTTTGTCGAAAAAGCGTTGGATTATGGCCGCTTGTATCCTAATCTTGTGCCGGCTTACATCAATCTTATCGAGTTGGAAAAAGATATTAAAGCAGTGCGTACGCTGCTTACCTATTTACATTCCATCGAAGAAATGTATGCCAGGCTCGACGATTCGATACTGCTTGCCGGTAGCGAAGCCTATACCGCTGCGCTCACGATTTACGCAAGTGTAAAAGAAGCCGCCAAACGCAATGTGGCAGGAGCCAAAATTGCTTCCGACGAACTAAAACAACGCTTCCCGGGACGTAAACCCAAAACCGAAGAGCTTCCTAAGTAACTCCCTGTATGGGCTTTGGGTTTTAAACCTGCCGGTTTTTATGTAAATCCGGCAGGTTTTTTATTTTTGGATGGCAAATAATGGTGTTGATAGCTCTTAATTGAAACCGATTTTCCTTCTAAAAGACCCAATTTTCCTTCTAAAAGAAGCAATTTTCCTTCTAACAGAGGCAATTTTCCTTCTAATAGAGGGAATGATCCCCAAAAAAGAAGGAATTTTTCCTCTAAAAGAGGCAATTTTCCTTCTAAAAGAAGCAATTTTCCTTCTAAAAGAAGCAATTTTCCTTCTAAGAGACCCGATTTTCTTTCTAAAAGACC
>CAIYZW010000245.1 GCA_903930725.1 uncultured Bacteroidota bacterium | reverse complement strand
GTGTCAAAATCCGACCAGTGATGAAAAGCAAAGTTTCCGCCGGGGGCAACCTGGTAAGTGTTGGTTCCTTTGCTTGAAGCCGGTGTAAGTAATTCGGGATTGCCACCTTTGAGGCCAATCCTGTAAAGATAGCGTTGCGTGGGATTATCAGGCGATGCAATGAAATAAATGAAACCATTTTTTGTGTCAATTTCTTCGATGCTCAACACATCATAGTTGCCCGGAGTAATCAGTTTTTCGCTGTCACCGGTTTTTGTGATCAGATAAATATGCCGCCAGCCGTCTTTTTCGCTGATCCAGGTAAAAGTTTTCCCATCTTCAAGCCAAACCCAGTCTTCGACAATATCGAGCCAGGCATCATCACGATCGGTAAAAATATTCTCAGGACGACCGGTTTCGGTTTTACACAGCCAGATTTTATTGGTGTTTTGTTTGCGGTTGAGTTGTTGGACAAGAATATCCCTGGAGTCTGTTGTCCAGATCATCCGGGGCAAATAATTCTGTTTTGGGTCGCCGGGAATTTTCATCCAGACCGTTTCGCCACCTTTTGCCGAAATCACGCCAATCCGGGCACTCGAAGGATCAACACCAACTTTTGGATATTCCACCGGGATGGTAAATGAATACAGCGAATCGGTGTTGTTGATCATCAAAAAATCGGGAATATCGGTGGCATCAACCTGCCAGTAAGCAAGATGCTTGCTGTCGGGGCTCCATTTAAAGCCATCGCGGCAGAAAAACTCTTCTTCATAAGCCCAGTCGAAAGTTCCGTTAATCAGGTTTTCGGTGCCATCGCTGGTAATCTGGTTGATTTTGCCAGTTTTTAAATCTTCCACGTAAAGATTGTGTTTACAAACATAAGCCACACGGCTGTTGTCGGGCGAAAATTTGGCAAACATCAGCGATGAAGCCGGCAGGCCTTTTCCAAGTTGCCAGAGTTTATTTGTTTTTACCTCCAAAACCCAGTAATCGCCCTTTGTATTTGCGCGCCAAACCCTGCTGGTATTGGTAAAAATCAGCAAAAACTCCTTGTTTTCCGACCATTCGTAATTATCAAAATCCAAAGGAAGGCTTTCGCCCGAAGGCACCAGGCTGGAAGCCGGAATTAAAACCGTTTTCTTCCCCGAAAGGGTTTCATATTTTACAATATCCACCGCATTGTTGGTTTCCTGTGATGGCTCCACGGCAGAATATGCTTTGCCATCGTCCATCCAGCGGGCTTCTCCAAAATAATCGCCCCGGAATTCGCGGGATGCGAAAAGCCTGTCGAGGGTGATTTGGGTCGAATCCTGCCGGGCTTGCGGATATGCTGTTTCGGCAAAAATCCATAACAGGAAAAATGCTAATAGAGGTCGGATTGTTGGTGACATAGTAGTTTTGAGTTTGTTTATAAAATACTGTTTTATGCTATTTTGAGAACTTTTTAAGAAAAAAAACAGCCGTAAAAATACAGCTTTCGACGGTTTGGCTTTTTAAAATTGCTACTTTTAACACATGTTTTAAAATGAGCATAAAATGATATTTACTATTCTGTCCAATTTGAGCGGGCTTTCAAAATTGGTAAGACGTTACAAAACAAACCAGATGCCCGATAATCTGAGCTTTACAAGGCAAACCATCCGGATTGGTGTGGTGAAATACCGGAAATGTGTTACGTTCCGGGCTTTTGAATCAGGGCTGTTTTTGGAGATTAAAGTGCCTTTGTGGAAAACCAGGAAAATCCTTATCCCCTGGAAGGATTTGAAACATACCGGTTATACAAAAATATATTGGGAATCGGCGGCAAGCCTGATGGTTGGTGAAGATCACATCGCTACAATAGCCATTCCCATCCAATTATTTTATTTGATGAAGCCATTTTTAGCTTCTTTTCAATAATTGTTTTACCGATAAAAACCAACAATCGGCTCAGTTAATCGCCCATTCTGTTGATCTCTTTTGCTTTTGCTTTGCCTGCCCTGCGTTTTAAGTTTGTCTTCAAATTATTAAACTGAGATACTGAAAACGATGACAGCGAAAAGAAGATTGATAACTCTTGTGATTTTAGTTATTGGATTTGCTTTTTGTGCTTGTAAAAAAGAATCTGATCTTCAAAAATTACCGGATAGTTTTCTCCTGACAAGCACAGCTATCGGGCAGGATAGTCTTCTTCCCACCGAATTTACCTGCGATGGACAAAGCCCGTCACTCTTTTAAGCATTTAAGGAAACCATTTTTTAAAATTAATTCTTTCTTGCCTTTTTGAGGAAAATATGATTGAAAATCATTTAGTTCAACTTTACTAAAATAGAAAGGAAAATAATTGTTGTATAAATGATTCATTATCAGTATATTTGCACGAGTATTAACACTCTGGTCAATATTTGATAATGAAGCAAAGACGACCAGAGAAAAAAAATTTGGTTTTAAACTCCGAGGCAGATATTTGAACAAAAAAAGCCTTAATGCGCAGATATACAGCATGTAAGATAGTGTATTCAGGGTTTACAGAAAGTGCCGTACACAGGTTGCAATAGAGTATCTGTCAGGGCTTTTATCACGCCTTAGAGCGTGACGAAAAGGGACATGGAAATATGGAACGAATGGTTGAAAAAGTAACGGATTCAGACTACAAAAGAGCATTATGGCAATTATTTATTGACTTGTACAGTCGGATGGTAGTATGCTGGGACGTGTTTAACAGCCTCAATGCAGAGAATCCTCTGATGGTTTTTAAAAGTGCAATAGCTCAACATGGCAAACCAGAAATCATTAACTCTGACCAGGGAAGTCAATTTACTTGTGCATTATGGATTGAGTTTGTTGATGGTTCTGATATCAAAATCAGCATGGATGGCAAAGGAAGAGCTTTGGACAATATTTTTATTGAAAGGCT
>CAIYZW010000244.1 GCA_903930725.1 uncultured Bacteroidota bacterium | reverse complement strand
TTTGTTGCCGACCTTACCAAAATGCCGCACATCCTCATGGCTGGCGCAACCGGACAAGGAAAATCGGTTGGACTTAATGCCATCATAGCCTCATTTTTATACACAAAACACCCGTCGGAACTCAAATTTGTGATGGTTGACCCGAAAAAAGTTGAATTGACACTTTTCTCCAAAATCGAACGACATTATTTGGCAAAGTTACCTGATTCCGAAGAAGCAATAATCACCGACACCCGCAAAGTTGTTCGTACACTCAATTCGCTTGGTATTGAGATGGATACACGCTACGAGCTTTTAAAAGATGCACAGGTCCGGAATATCAAAGAATACAATACCAAATTCATTTCCAGGAAATTAAATCCTACGCAGGGGCATCATTTTATGCCTTACATTATTTTGGTTATTGATGAGTTTGCCGATTTGATAATGACTGCCGGTAAGGAAATCGAAATTCCGCTTACCCGTCTGGCTCAGCTTGCACGCGCCGTTGGAATCCACCTGATTATCGCTACTCAGCGGCCTTCGGTAAATATTATTACAGGCTCCATCAAAGCCAATTTCCCGGCAAGGGCTGCTTTTAGAGTTATCTCCAAAATTGATTCCCGAACAATTCTTGATACTCAGGGTGCCGACCAGCTTATTGGACGCGGCGATATGCTGTTTTCGACAGGTAGCGACCTCATCAGGCTTCAATGTGGTTTTATTGATACCCCTGAAATTGACAAACTCACCGATTTTATTGGTTCTCAAAGGGCTTATCCAAATGCTTATCATCTTCCAGAGTTTGCCGATGAAAACGCAGAGCCAATCACCGAATTCGACCCCGACGAACGCGACCCGCTTTTTGAGGATGCTGCCCGTATTATTGTTCAAAACCAGCAGGGATCAACATCGCTGTTGCAACGTAAAATGAAAATCGGTTACAACCGAGCCGGACGAATTATTGACCAGCTCGAAGCTGCCGGCATTGTTGGCCCTTTTGAAGGGAGTAAAGCTCGTGAAGTTTTAATTCACACCGAAATAGAACTGGAACAGTTTTTGAAAGATATGAACCTTTAATTTTTAAACTAAATTTAATATCAAATTGAAAATGAACAAAATAGCCTTAATAATATTGGTTTTTGTTTTTGGAACAAATAACTTGGTTTTTGCCCAATCCAAAGAAAAATCATCTTCCGAAATTTTGCAGGAAGTTACCAGCAAGACCAAAGCTTACCAATCCATCCGGCTAAAATTTACTTACAAGATGGAAAATCCTGAAGCAAACATCAACGAAACTACACAGGGTGAAGCAATGGTAAGTGGTGATAAATACCAGCTTAAAGTTGCCGGTCAAACAGTTATCTCGGATGGAAAAACCGTTTGGACCATTATTCCTGATGCCGCCGAGGTTCAGGTAAATGATGTAGCCGCTGGTAGTGATGCATTTACACCAACCAAAATGCTTTCGTTGTACTCTGATGAATTTAAGTCGAAACTTATCCCAAAAGTTAATGAGTTAAACGGCCGGAATGTTTACGCCCTGGAACTTACTCCCAACAAAAAGAAATCGTTCGATAAAGTGAATTTGTTTATTGATAAAAATAAAATGCAACTTTACAGCATTGTCATTTTCGACCAGGATGGAGGCACATACACCTACACAATCACAACTTTTGAAACTGACGTTAAGGTAAATCCGGGTGATTTTGGATTTAAAGCCACCGATTACCCCGATTATGAAGTAATTGACATGAGGTAGAAGAAAACAGACCAAAGCAAAAGGCCTTAGTCACCAGATAGAAGTTGTGAAGTTTTAATTTACTGATATTTTATAAAAGAAAACCGGAGTTTACAGACCTCGGTTTTTTTTATGAACGACCTGATTCGTTGAGTAACGAAGTGTGGTGTTTAAGTGTTCTGATTATCAGCACAATTATCAATGAGAAAATAAGTGCAATGTTTGATGCCCTGGAAATACTGAAGGTGTTGAAAGTAAAAAATTGCCTGAGATTATCAATAAAAACAAAACCAAAAACTGTTGCCAGTACCCCGGAGTATTCACGGCGCAAAACGCTTTTTACCGAAAACGGGATATCACTCTTTTTATAGTTGCCAAACGACGGGATAAAAGCAGGTGCCTGCAATGACCAATCTAAGTACGATTCGCCGAATTTCTTTTCCAGAAACCTTTCTTCAGCAAACATAATCCGTTCGTAATAAAGCCAGTATCCCAGCGAAACAATGATTACAAAATAAAGGTTGTAGGTAAAAAAAACAATCCCGATCCACATCAGAAAATTCCCAAGGTAAAGCGGATGCCTGATAACACTGTAAATTCCGGTGGTATTCAACTCGTTGGCAACCTGGCCTTCTTTTGTGTTTCGTCCCGAAGTCCCTGCCGGGGTGGTGCCAATGGTTATCGCCCTGATTAAAAACCCGGCAAAACTGATCGAAACAGCCAGCATCTGGATTATAAATTCCCAGGTTGGGGTCAGGTAGGAGATGTTGGTGATGTAAATGATGGGAATTGCCAGAATGAAAAGAAATACAGGAATTTGACCACGGTTGCGAAAAAGAAAATTTCCACTTGATTCGAATGAATGGAGCAGTGCCATTTGATGATAAATTAATTTAAATTAGCGGCAAAAGTATTGCTTTTTTTCTAAGAATAGATACATTTGCACCTATGGCTAAGAAGATGCAGCCCTCCATAAAAAATCTATCAAATCATAACTTAATATCTTTAGTATGGAAAAATTCGAAAATTCTTTAAGAACTTGGATGGACGACGAAAAAGTGGCTATCGAGTTCATTAATGTGGTTGGAAAACTTTGGTTCGACAAATCCATCGAACTAATCCTCCTTCGGAGCCAACTTCTCGACCGTGGTGCAGCAAAGGTACTTAACAAGCATGTTCGGGCTGAGACGATTCTTAAAAAGCCCGTTAAAGTCCAGGATTCACTGCTTCTGGCCAAGGTAATTCTGGCCGAAAATATTGCTCCGGCCCGGATTGACATTGGCCGTTTAAATTCGGAATGGACAGACGAGAAGCAAAACTATGAAAACGAAAGAGCTTTCATTTTAGATAAACTTAAAGAGTTTGTTGATGCAAAACCACGAAGCACCAAATCAAAAGATGTTGTTTTATATGGTTTTGGTCGTATTGGCCGATTACTTGCCCGCGAGTTGATCAGCATGGCCGGAAACGGCACCCAGCTCAGGCTTAGAGCAATTGTTACAAGGGGCAGTTCGGCTGATGACCTTCACAAAAGGATTTCGTTGTTCCGGAAAGACAGCGTGCACGGCCCGTTTAATGGCGTGGCCAACGAAGATATCGAAAATAAGTGTTTCATTATTAACGGGCACATCGTTCACATGATTGATGCCAGCAAACCCGAAGATATTGATTACACCCAATATGGCATTGATGATGCCCTTTTGATTGATAATACCGGCGTTTGGCGCGACAGGGAAAATCTTTCGAAACACCTGAAGGCAAAAGGAATCAGCAAAGTTTTGCTTACAGCTCCAGGCAAGGGTGATATTCCAAATGTTGTTTATGGCGCTAACCAAAATTCGCTCGATCTCGAAAACGAAAACATCTTCTCGGCAGCTTCCTGCACCACAAACGCCATTGTTCCTGGTTTAAAAGTAATTGCCGAAAACTTTGGAATTATCAAAGGCCACATCGAAACCATCCATTCGTACACCAACGACCAGAATTTGCTGGATAATTATCACAAAAAATCGCGGCGTGGACGTTCGGCACCACTAAACATGGTAATCACCGAAACAGGCGCTGGATCTGCCGCAGCAAAAGTTATCCCGTCATTAAAAGGAATACTCACGTCAAACGCCGTGCGGGTTCCCACACCTGATGTTTCGCTGGCTATTCTTACTCTGGAAGTCGAAAATAAGGTGACCGTTGAAGAAGTGAACGAAAAATTCCTTCAGGCTGCGCTCAAAGGAACTTTAATCGAGCAAATCAGGTACAGCAATTCCACCGAGTTTGTTTCTTCCGACGGCATAGGCGATTCGTGTGCCTGCATTTACGATATGCCTGCCACCAAAGTTTCAGCAGACGGAAAAACCGTTATTGTTTACCTGTGGTACGACAACGAATTTGGTTACACATCGCAGGTAGTGCGACTTGCCAAACATATTGGCAAAGTGAAAAGTTACAGGTATTATTAAGAGGAGAGGTTTTTTTTCATTGAAAATGCGGGGCGTCACATTTTGATTGCCCCCATTTTTTTTATAAAACACGAATTATCCCCCAAAATCTTTAACAAAGTATTTATTTTGCATTAAAATTAACAAATCAGAATCATGGCCAAAACAAAATACATTTTTGTAACGGGAGGCGTAACCTCAAGCCTCGGAAAAGGCATTATTTCGGCCTCTTTGGCCAAGTTGCTTCAGGCGAGAGGTTTTTCGGTAACCATTCAAAAGCTCGACCCTTACATTAATATTGACCCCGGAACACTCAATCCTTACGAGCATGGCGAATGTTACGTTACCGAAGATGGCGTTGAAACCGACCTCGATTTAGGCCATTACGAGCGGTTTTCGAACGTTCCGACCTCGCGTGACAACAACATCACAACTGGTCAGATTTACAAAACTGTTATCGAAAAAGAGCGTAAAGGCGAATATTTAGGTTCAACGGTTCAGGTTATCCCGCACATCACCGACGAGATTAAATACCGCGTTAAACTTTTGGGCAACAAAGGAAATTTCGACATCGTAATTACCGAAATCGGTGGCACAGTTGGCGACATCGAATCATTGCCTTACATCGAAGCTGTGAGGCAGATGCGGTGGGAAATGGGCAATAGTTGCCTGGTCATTCATCTAACTTTGGTTCCCTATCTTGCGGCAGCGCAGGAATTAAAAACCAAACCTACCCAGCACTCAGTAAAAGCCATGCTTGAGCAGGGAGTGCAGCCTGACATCATTGTTTGTCGTACCGAAAAACCCCTCAACGAAGGTTTAAAGTCAAAAATCGCCCTTTTCTGCAATGTCGAAACCAGTTCGGTTATCGAAGCCATTGATGCTGAAACGATTTACGATGTTCCGTTGCTCATGCAGAAAGAAAAACTGGATCTGGTAGTTTTGAGAAAACTTCAACTTTCGACCGACAATGAGGCAAATCTGGTAAAATGGGAAGAATTTTTATACAAGTTTAAACATCCTACCTCCGAAATAACCATCGGATTGGTGGGAAAATATGTCGAATTAAAGGATGCTTACAAATCAATCAGCGAATCGTTTATCCATGCGGGCACCGAAAACGATTGCCGGGTAAATGTCGAAATGATTCATTCAGAAGCTCTTGAAGAGCATGGTGTTGAAGATTATCTTAAAAACCTTGACGGGATTCTTGTGGCTCCCGGTTTTGGAACCAGAGGCATCGAAGGGAAAATCTTAGCCATAAAATATGCCCGCGAAAATAATATTCCGTTTTTGGGGATTTGTCTTGGGATGCAGTGTGCTGTTATCGAATTTGCCCGAGATGTGCTGGGTTTGGCAAAAGCACATTCCACCGAGTTCAACCCCAAAACTCCATACCCGGTAATTGACATGATGGAGGAGCAAAAAATGATTTCGGGGCTTGGCGGAACGATGAGGCTTGGAAAATATAAATGCTCAATAACCCCTGGAACCAAGGCTTTTTCGATTTATAAACATCACGAAATCGAAGAAAGACACCGGCACCGCTACGAGTTTAACAACAAGTATTCGGCCCCGTTTACCAAAGCCGGGATGATACAATCGGGAATAAACAGCCAGGGCGAACTTGTCGAAATCATCGAAATACCGGCACATCCCTGGTTTGTTGGTGTTCAGTTTCATCCTGAATATAAAAGCACGGTTGCAAATCCACATCCTGTTTTTGTGAGTTTTGTTGATGCTGCAAAGAAGTTTTCGGAGCTTAAATCAAAATCAGTTGCTGCCGCAAATGACATCGAAAAGGCCGGAAATGCAAGTGAACTTTAGGTTTCGGCTAATTATTTTGAGTGAAAAATTAACCTATCTTTGCGCCCTGAAAAAAATAACATTTTAATTTCGTTTTGATGGACAGAAATACAATCATAGGGTTGTTGATGATATTTGCCATTTTTATTGGCTTTACCATTTACAATCAACCCTCTCAAGAAGAACTCGAAAAATTACAAAACCGCCGCGATTCGCTTGCTATGGTGCAGATGCAGCGCGATACATCCCAAATTGCAGTTGATGAGGTAAATCAGAAAAACGAGGATTCCCAACTTGTGGCAGGCGAATTAACACAGGCCGAAACCAGCGTAATGCGCGATAAATTGGGCTATTTTGCAAATGCAGGCATCGGCGACGACAAAGAATTTATTATCGAAAATGATGTTATCAAAATCAGGATTGCAAAAAAAGGTGGAAAAATTCTTAATGTCAGACTCAAAAAGTATCAAACCTACGATACGCTTCCATTAGACC
>CAIYZW010000243.1 GCA_903930725.1 uncultured Bacteroidota bacterium | reverse complement strand
CAGCCTTTCAATTGCAATTTGACACTCTAATTGCTGATGCCGGAAAATACGTGAACAAAAACCTCAAAATGAGGATTTTTAAATCATCAAAGTATATCGAAAGCGATTATATCGAAGACAAGGAAAAGCTTATCGAAAAATACAATTCGCTCGGATTCAGGGATGCACGCATCATTAGCGACACCATTTACAAACACGACGACAAAACCATCAATATCCAACTTGACATTGATGAAGGAAACCGCTATTATTTTGGAAACATCTCCTGGGTTGGTAACACCAAGTACACCGACGAATTCCTCAACAGTATTCTTAAAGTAAAAAAAGGCGATATTTACGATCAGGAAGCTCTTAACACGAACCTTTCCTTCAATCCTAATGGTTTCGACGTAAGTTCGCTTTATCTCGATGATGGCTACCTGTTTTTCCAGGCAGTGCCGGTCGAAACAAAAGTTGAAAACGACACGATCAATCTTGAAATCAGGATTCGTGAAGGAAAACAGGCCCGCATCAATTCGGTAACTGTTAAAGGAAATACCAAAACCAACGACCAGGTAATTATCCGTGAGATGAGGTCGAGGCCGGGGCAATTATTTAGCCGCACCGACATTATCCGTACTACGCAGGAATTAGCCCAGTTAAGATATTTCGATGCCGAAAAAATCGAACCCGATATTCAACCCAATCCTTCTGACGGCTCCGTTGACATTGCTTATGCTGTCGAGGAAACCTCCGCCGACCAGATCGAATTATCCGGTGGTTGGGGATATGGCCGGATTATCGGTACGCTTGGCCTTTCGTTTAACAACTTTTCGTTACGCAATGTTTTTACTAAAGATGCCTGGAGGCCCATCCCATCAGGCGACGGACAAAAACTTTCTCTCAGGGTTCAATCTTACGGAAAAGGGTACCTGAGCTATAGCGCTTCGTTTACCGAACCCTGGCTGGGAGGCAAAAAGCCAAATGCATTAAGCGTTTCATACTACCACTCATTGTACTCCAACGGCCTAGCAAAGACCGACCCAAGCAGGTCAACATTTAAAATAAATGGTTTTACGATTGGACTTGGAAAAAGACTTCAATGGCCCGACGACTATTTCACACTTTATCAATCATTGAATTTCCAGATTTACAACCTTTACCAGTACAGCCAGATATTCACGTTTGGCTCTGGAA
This sequence comes from uncultured Bacteroidota bacterium, assembly GCA_903930725.1. Taxonomy (GTDB): domain Bacteria; phylum Bacteroidota; class Bacteroidia; order Bacteroidales; family 4484-276; genus CAJATL01. The sequence continues at coordinate 12,305 of CAIYZW010000243.1, read as the reverse complement.
CAGGCACGTACAATAATTTTAACTACAATATTTCTTTATCGCGCAACTCGATTGATAAGCCAATTTTCCCCCGTTCAGGCTCCGAGGTTTCGCTTTCGCTCGAAGTTACACCACCGTATTCGATGATTAATGGTAAGGATTATTCTACCGTGCCCCAAAGCGAAAAATACAAATGGATTGAGTATAATAAATGGAAAATGAAAGCCAATTTTTACACCAAATTGGTTGGAAACTTAGTTTTAAGCAATCGTGCTCAGTTTGGCTTTTTGGGAAAATATGGCGATAAAATCGGGGTTACTCCATTTGAGCGTTTCTATCTTGGCGGCGATGGCCTTTCGGGATACAACAACCTCGATGGCCGCGAATTGATTGGGATGCGTGGTTACGGAAACGAAACCATCACACCGGATTATTACCTCAACTCGAATATCGGAGGCACCATTTACAGCAAATACACTTTCGAATTGCGATACCCGCTCTCGCTTAATCCAAGTGCCACTATTTTTGCGCTTGGCTTTTTGGAGGCAGGAAATGCATGGTCGAATTTTGCAAACTTTAACCCATTTAAAGTTTACAGGTCGGCTGGTGCCGGAATAAGGGTGTTCCTGCCAATGTTTGGGGTTTTGGGCCTCGACTGGGGTTATGGTTTTGACGAAGTTCCCGGAATACCAAGTGCTAACAAGGGACAGTTTCACTTCTCCATCAACCAATCAATTGACTAATATTATAATCTGAAATAATTGCCGGCTTTTTTGGAATGTAATTTGTAAAGATTGCCGGACAAAACATATTTAAAACAGGAGGAAAAATCATGAAAAAGTATTCATCCGGAAGTAAAATCATCGCTTCGCTGCTCATCGTATTATTGTTTACATCGTTTGCAACACAGGCTCAAAAGTTGGGGTACGTTGATACCGATTATATTTTGAAAAACATCCCGGAATATCAGGATGCGCAAACCCAAATTGATGAGTTTTCGAAACAATATCAGCAGGAAATCGAGGAGAAATATGCCAAAGTTGATCAGATGTACAAGGCCTATCAGTCTGATGCAGTGCTGCTGCCCGAAGACATGAAGCGCCAGCGTGAAGAAGAAATTATTAAAGCTGAAAAAGAAGCCAAAGACCTTCAGAAAACCCGCTTCGGCACCGAAGGCGACCTGTTTAAAAAACGCCAGGAATTGGTAAAACCTATCCAGGAAAAAATTTTTAATGCCATCGAGGATATCGCAAATAAGAAAAACTACGCCTTTATTTTTGATAAAGCCAGCGGACCTGTAATTATGTATGTCAGCTCTAAATTGGACATCAGCGATGAAGTGCTGGAGCAGATAGGTGGAATTATGGGCGTTAAAGACAAAAGCGAAGAGAAAGAAAAATAGTTTGTCAGGGTAATTATCCAGGATGAAATGTTTAAAAATCACCGCTTAAAAGATTAATAAAGCACCGTTCTTTTGTTTTTTTAATAATGATTTTCAATGAAATAATATAAATTTGCCAACTCAAAAAAAAATTAACATTTTAAAAGAATACAATGAAACACACAATCAGATTATTTGCAGTTTTAGCATTTGTATCGTTTACGTTTGCTGCTGCAGCGCAAAAGGCACCAAAATTCGGGCATCTCGATTTTGGTAAATTATACGGCATGATGCCAGGACAAGATTCTATTAAAATTGCTTACGAAGCTTACGCAAAAGGCCTTCAAAACCAAATGACGACCATGCAGGCTGAATTGGAAAGCAAATATGCCGATTATACCACCAATCAGGCAACCATGTCGAATATCATCAAACAAACCAAAGAAAGAGAAATTCAGGATCTGCAAACCCGTATCGAAACCTTTAACCAGCAAGCACAGCAGGATTTGGCCGACAAAGAAACCGAACTTACAGCCCCGGTTATCGAAAAAGCAAAAAAAGCCGTCGAAACTGTTGCCAAAGAAAATGGATACACCTACGTTTTTAACAGTTCACAAGGCATGTTGCTTTACGCCGAGCCAAGTGATGACATCACCAACTTAGTAAAAAAGAAATTGGGAATTAACTAAATTTCTACGCATAATATATAAAAAGTTCTTCCTTCCGGGTAGGACTTTTTTTTTATCCGTAAACCTGCATCAAAAAGCCACGGATCATTTTCAAAGTCTCGTTTTTAGCCTCCAAAAACCCCATGTGTCCTACGTTTGCCAGAATTAAAACCTGCGAATGTTGCGGTAAAATGGCCTGCGCCATGATGTTTTGAACCGGGATTCTCGAGTCCTCTTTTCCGGCAATAAACAAAAACGGCATGTTCGAATTTATCAGCAAATCGAAGTTTCCGCTGCGCTGTTTCATGCCTTCGATAGCAGCAATGACGCCTTCTTTGGAGGTTTTTAATGCCAGGTTTTTTAACTGCTCAATTTCGTTCTGAAATTTCAAAACATTTGCTTTGGCAAATAAATCAGGAATAAATTCGCTGATAAAGCCGCCACGATTGAGTTTTACGATATTAACAGTACGTCGCCGGTTTTCTTTGGTTTCGGCACTGTCGGCGGCAGCCTGCGAGTGAAACAAGCCAAGCCCTTTTACAAGTTTTGGGAATAACCGCGCAAAAGCAAGCGCCACATAGCCACCCATCGAATGGCCGATAACCACACATTCGTTGATTTTGAGTTCATGTAAAACCATTTTTACCGATTCGGCCATCAGTTCCATCGGATGAACCTCTTCCAAAACATCGGATTGCCCATGTCCCGGAAGATCAACGGTTACCACTTGATAGTCTTTGTAAAGTTCATCCGAAAAACAATTCCAGATTTGTAATGATTCCAGGAAACCATGCAACAAAACCACCGCGTTGCCTTGACCCCGGCTTTCGAAATATATTTGTTTTCCTTTAAAATTAACTGTTCTGTTCATTTCTGATTTGGGTTTTGGATGTTGAGATTTGAGATTTAGATTTTATCCTTTTGCCATAATTTTTTCAATGTCTTCAGCTTCGCGCGGAATTTCGGAAGTCAGATCAACCGGTCCGTTTTCGGTTATCAGGATGTTATTTTCAATCCGGATACCAAAACCTTCGTCGCGGAGATAAATGCCCGGCTCGCAGGTAAAAACCATACCCGGCATAAATGGCTGGTATTTGTTTGATGCGTCGTGCACATCGAGGCCAAGGTGATGAGCCGTTCCGTGCATAAAATACTTTTTGTAATGGGGTTTTTCCTTGTCCTGGTTTTTCACGTCTTCTGCTGTAAACAGACCAACTTTTACCATTTCTTCTTCCATCAGATTATTTACAAAAGCGTTATATTTCTCGATGGTGTTGCCCACAAAAAGCTGTGCGATAGCTTGTTTTTGAACCCGCAAAACCAACTCGTAAAAAAGCCGCTGCCGTGGGGTAAATTTTCCGTTTACCGGAATGGTGCGAGAAACATCTGCCGAATAATTGGCATATTCGGCACCAAAATCGAAAAGCACCAAATCGCCATCTTTACATTCTTCATCATTTTCGATGTAGTGAAGCACGCACGAATTTTTCCCCGAGGCGATGATCGGCAAATAAGCGTTGCCATTGGCACGGTTCATCAAAAATTCATGTTCCATCTCAGCCTGAATCTCAAATTCGGTAACGCCGGGTTTCACAAATTTTAAAGCTCTCGTAAAAGCTTTCCCGGTAATTTCGATAGCTTTTTTGATCAGATCAATTTCGATTTGAGATTTTATCATCCGCAAGCTTGTCATAATGGGTGCGGCACGCCTGTACTGATGAACCGGAAACATTTCCTGCAACTGCCTGGCGAAGCGATGATCGCGCGAAACAACGTCAGATAAAAACTTGGGATATTCAAAAACATTCAGATAAACGTTTTCGCTCAGGTGCATAAAATCTCTCAAAAGCAGCTCGAAATCCGAAATCCATTGCACGTTTTTGATGCCTGAAATTTCCCGGGCTTCATCTTTTGTAAATTTATGCCCGCTCCAGATTTCCAGCTGTTCGTTACTTTGGATAATGAAAAGTATTTCGCGGTTTTTTGGCTCGGGATGGTCGGGGGCAATGATGAGAATGCTTTTTTCCTGGTTAATTCCGCTCAGATAAAACAAGTCGGAATGTTGCCTGTAATGATGGAATTGGTCGCCATTGCGGGGGTATTCGTCGTTGGCATTAAAAATAGCCACCGATTGTGGAAGCAACTTTTCGGCAAACCTTTTTCTGTTCAGGCCAAAGAGCGAAGGGTCAATTGTTGGATATCTCATTATGTGACTATTTAAATCTGATACAAATTACAGGATTTGTTAACTTTTAGAATGAGCGCAAAGAAATTAAACTCTAAATTTGCTCATCTCATTACAAAAGACGACAATTTTAAAAAGTTATCAATAAACTTTTTCATTTTTACGAAAATTTCAATCATTATGAGTAATTCTATACTTCAGTATTCATCAATCACCAAGAAAATTGTGATGGCCCTGGTTGGGCTATTTCTCCTAATGTTTCTGCTGGTTCACCTCGCTGTAAACAGTTTCCTGATTTTCGACCCATCACGGACGCTGTTTAACGAAGGAGCACATTTTATGGCCACCAATCCAATAATCCAAACCATGCAATATGTCCTTTTTGGTGGATTTATCCTGCATATAATTTTAGGAATCACCCTGCAAATCCAAAACTGGATGGCTCGTCCGGTGAGGTACAAAATGGAAGGATGGTCGCACACATCGCCATTTTCGAAGTTTATGATTCATACAGGAATTATCATTTTCATTTTCCTGACGATCCATTTTATCAACTTTTTCTTAGTTGCGAAATTTGGAGAAATCCCGTCTTTCGGTGACACCGAAATGGAAGATATGGGTCTGTTGGTGATACAGGTTTTTAAAATGCCCGGTTATGTGGCTTTTTATGTAATTGCTTTGATTTTATTGGCCTTTCACCTGCATCATGCTTTTCAGTCGGCTTTTCAATCGCTGGGAATGAACCACAGCAAATACACACCTTTCATTAAAGGCTTAAGCACCGTTGTTTCGGTGGTAATCGCACTTGGTTTCATCCTGATCCCGTTGGTAATATTTTTTAGTTCCCGTTATCAAGCATAATTCAAAATACTATGATAAAATTAGATGCTAAAATTCCCGAAGGCCCTTTGGCTGAAAAGTGGAGTTTGTATAAAAAGAATGTGCATTTGGTGAATCCTGCCAACAAAACCAAAATTGATATCATTTTGGTTGGAACCGGTCTTTCCGGCTCTGCAGCAGCCTCCTCACTTGCCGAACTAGGCTACAATGTTAAAGCCTTCTGTTTTCAGGATGCGCCCCGGCGGGCACATTCCGTTGCTGCACAAGGTGGCATCAATGCAGCCAAAAATTACCGCAACGACAGCGATAGTGTTTTCCGGTTATTTTATGATATTATTAAAGGAGGTGATTTCCGTGCCCGCGAAGCAAATGTTTATCGCGCTGCCGAAGTCAGCAATCAAACCATTGATCAGCTTGTTGCAGCCGGAACACCTTTTGCCCGCGAATACAGCGGTTACCTCGACAATCGTTCTTTTGGAGGTGTTCAGGTATCACGTACATTTTATGCCAAAGGACAAACCGGACAACAGTGTTTGCTTGGCGCTTATTCCGGATTAATCCGTCAGATAGCCAAAGGCAAAGTTACCATGTACAGTCGCCGCGACATGCTTGATTTGGTGATTATTGACGGGAAAGCGCGTGGAATTATTACTCGTAATCTGGTTACGGGCGAAATTGAGCGTCACTCGGCACATGCAGTGATCCTTGCAACCGGAGGTTATGGAACAATTTATTATTTATCTACTCTTGCTTTGGGATCAAACCCTTCTGCAGCCTGGGCAGCCCACAAAAAAGGCGCGCTGTTTGCAAATCCGAGTTTTGTACAGATTCATCCGACAAGCATTCCTCAGATGAACGATTATCAGGCAAAGCTGACCCTCATGTCAGAATCCTTACGTAACGATGGCCGCATCTGGGTTCCAAAAGCCAAAGGCGATAAACGCGCACCAAATAGCATCCCCGAAGAGGAACGTGATTATTATCTCGAAAGACGATATCCGGCATTTGGAAATCTCGTACCACGGGATGTAGCCTCAAGAGCCGCAAAAGAACGCTGCGATGCAGGATATGGTGTTGGTGATACAGGCCTTTCGGTGTATCTTGATTTTAGCAAATCTATCGAAAAACAAGGAAAGAAAGCCATCGAAAACAAATATGGTAATCTGTTCGAAATGTACAATAAAATAACCGGGATCAACCCGTACAATGAACCTATGCGGATATACCCGGCAGGGCATTACACCATGGGTGGACTTTGGGTTGATTATAATCTGATGACAACCATCCCCGGGTTATTTGCCATTGGCGAATCGAATTTTTCTGATCATGGAGCAAACCGCCTTGGTGCTGGCTCACTGATGCAGTGCGCAGGTGAAGGATATTTCGTAATTCCGGTTACCATCAGCAGTTTTCTTAGCGATGAAATTAAAACACCAAAAATCCCTACAAGTCACCCCGAATTTGAGAAAGCCGAAAAAGAATCGAAGGACAAACTCCATAAATTGCTTTCGATAAACGGGAAACAAACGGTTACAGCTTTCCATCGCCGACTTGGCAAGATTATGTGGGATCATTGCGGAATGGTGCGTAATGAAGAAGGTTTGAAAAAAGCGATTGAACTGATCGCAAAACTAAAAGAAGAATTTTGGAAGGATGTAAAAGTTCCAGGTGCGCTGAATGAACTAAATCAGGAATTGGAAAAAGCGGTGAGAGTTGCCGATTTCTTTGAACTTGCCAGGCTGATGTGTCAGGATGCCATTAACCGGAAAGAATCGTGTGGAGCACATTTCCGCGAAGAGAGCCAGACACCGGAAGGAGAAGCCCAGCGTATAGACAGCGAATATTCGTATGTTGCTGCCTGGGAGTACTGCGGTGAAGATAAGGAGCATAATCTCCACAAAGAAGCGCTTAAATTTGAGAACATCGAACTAAAAGAAAGAAGTTACAAATAATCGTTGAATATAACAATCAGATGATATGAACATCAAACTCGAAATATGGCGGCAAAAAGATGCCAAAAGCAAAGGTGGTTTTGTAACCTATCCGTTGGATGGTGTTTCTGAAGGAATGTCATTTCTTGAAATGATGGATTTTCTGAACACCACACTCATCAAAAAAGGCGATGAACCAGTAGCTTTTGAGCACGATTGCCGTGAAGGCATTTGCGGATCCTGTTCGCTGTACATCAATGGCCGCGCCCATGGTCCTGCCCACGAAACAACTACCTGTGAACTTCGGATGACAAAATTCAGAAACGGCGACCGAATCGTTGTTGAACCATGGCGGTCGAAAGCATTTCCTTTGATAAAGGACCTGATTGTTGACCGGTCATCCTTTGAAAAAATTATGCAGGCAGGCGGGTTTATTTCAGTAAATACCGGGGCAGCGCCTGAGGCCAATTCGATTCCAATCCCAAAAAATCATGCCGACGAAGCCTTTGATTCAGCGGTTTGCGTTGGTTGCGGGGCTTGTGTTGCTACGTGCAAAAATTCTTCGGCAATGCTTTTCGTGTCAGCCAAAATATCGCAACTGGCATTATTGCCCCAGGGACAGGTTGAAGCCAAAACCCGGGTACAAAACATGGTTACAAAAATGGATGATCTGGGTTTTGGAAATTGTACAAATACCGGTGCCTGCGAAGCCGAATGTCCAAAAGGGATTAAAATAGCCAATATTGCACGGATGAACCGTGAATTTATTTGCGCAAAAATGGGTGCTCAAAAAATGAGTCTTTGATTTTTCATAACTTTTTGTAGCCAGACAACTTAACTGAAGTCTGGCTTTTTTTTTGATTTTTCAAAAAGGAGTTCATTTTGAATGATTTTTATATTTTTACGAAGGGAATTATTCTGCTGTACAAAACTACTTAATGCAAATTTATGAGTAAGATAAAAACACTCCTGGTTGATGATGAAAAAATCAGCCTGATTACACTGCAAACCTTGCTTAGCAAGCATTTTGAAGAAATTGAAGTGGTTGGTACCGCCGGCACCGTTTATGAAAGTAAAGATAAAATCAAAACCTTACATCCCGACCTGATATTCCTCGATATTTCATTGCCCGACGGCGAAGGCTTCGAGGTTTTAAACGGTTTGGAGCGAAAATCGTTTGAAGTAATTTTTACCACGGCCCACGAACAATACGCACTTAAAGCCTTTGATTTTTTTGCCATTCATTATCTTGTAAAACCGGTGACATTCGAGCGTTTAAACACTGCCATCGAGCGTTATCACGAGGTTCGGAAATCGGAAGAATTTAACGAAAGGCTTTTGCAAAGCGATTCGGTTGATTTGTCCGAACTGATCGCTCAGGGTGAGAATAACCGCCTCGAATTTAAATCGTCATTCCGGTGGGATTATCACGAAAACAAAGCCAATAAAAAACTGGAAGAAGTTATCATGAAATCCATTGCTGCATTTAGCAATGCAAAAGGAGGTGTACTTTTTATTGGAGTTAGCGACGCCGGGTGCACACTTGGCCTCGAAAAAGACTATTCGACGTTTAAACAAGCCAACAAAGACCATTTTGAACTACATCTCCGCAACCTTATAAACACCGAATATGGTGTTCCTTTCACCACCAACAACCTGAACATCAGTTTCCCGGTAATCAAAACCAAAGAAGTTTGCATGATCGAAATCCGACAGGGGCAGGAACCAGTTTACACCACCATCACCGACAAAAGTGGCAGCCAGGTCGAGCGTTTTTATGTCCGTTCGGGCAACACCAGCCAGGAACTTATCAAACCCAGCCGCATCATGACTTACATTAAAGCGCGGTTTTAAACAAAATTATCATTAAACAAAACTGTGTTGCTGACTGCCCACTTCCCTCTCAATCCTTTCCTTTTAAAAAAGGCTTTATCGAAAGAAAAATTGCCAGCGACATAATCAGAAAAATACCGGTAACGGCTGTAATCCAGATGGCGAGCGATTGTTGCGGGTCAACGGTGAGCCTTTTGTATAGAATTCCAAAAAACGCCCACAGGATAACCAAAGTAAAAAATAGATCTTTCCTGAAGAAAAGTACAACAAGGGTTATTACAGAGGCTATACCGATCATAAGCGCAGTCCAGAATTCGGCGGACAGACCAAAACCACCCCAGTTGAATTTGATTAATAACGTTGCAACATTGGCGATGGTGGCCACAGTAATCCAGCCAAGATAGACACTAAAAGGAAGGTGAACACAAAAACGCTCGCCCTGGCTTACAATGCGGCGGCCAATCCCAAGCCTTAGATAAATCATTAAAAGCGCTGCAAAAAGGATAAGCATGATAACCACCGAAAGCCAGACAACTTTATAATGCCAGGCAAAAATCCAGGAAATATTTGCAACCGACGACACAAAAAACCACACATCAATGCGGTAAAGAAACCGCATTTTTGGTGAAATTTTCGACTTCAACAACGTACCCGACTGGTAAATTGCAAAGATTAATAAAAGCAGATAAATTAACCCCCAGATTGCAAAGGTAAAACCTGCCGGCGTGAACAAACTGGGATACAAAGCAGATAATTCGCCTGTGGTATTGCCGCCAATGGGCATTGCATTTGCCAGATAGTTAACCAGAATAACACCCGCCAGACCAAGAATATTGAGAATTTGTAGTGTTTTTAGCTTCATTATGCGATTTTTTTTGCGGTGTGAAAGTACGAAAAAAACACGGTATCTTTCAAAAATTGCGCAGCTTCATTTTTTACCGCCTTAATAAATGTTGTAATTACCAGCTTTTTTTGATGATGACAAAAAGACCCCGTGTTTATCATAAAAGCTGTTTTCCTGTTTTTTATATGAAAAAACTACCCTGATAACGCATTAATCTTTTTTGATAGTTTTCTTTTCCCAAACAGTAAACTCCGACAAAGTGTGCTGGAATTTTCGTTTGGTTTCGCGGATGACAAACGGGATTTCTTCGGGGCCACCAATCTGGATAAAGTTTTCGTCGAGATATTTGTGAAGGCCGTCAAGCGTAGTCACAGGTTCGCCGTCCCGCTTAAAGCCCCCAAGCCATTTATCGCGGCTGGTGTATTCGGCAAGCCAGGTATAAGGCGAGGCTATGATAAGCAAGCCACCCGGTTTTATCCTTTCGTGAATGTTGGCAAGGAATTTTGCCGGGTCATAAAGCCGGTCAATGAGGTTTCCGGCAAAAATCAAATCATAGTTTTTATAGAGAGGTTTAAGATTTACGGCATCGGCCTGATAAAACTCAACCTTGTGGCTCAGGTTTTCCAGTCCAAAATCGCTGATTTGTTTTTCGTGAAATGAAACCAATTCGCCTTCTTCGGGCAAAATATAACGGATAAACCCGTTTTTAACCATTTCGTTGGCAATTCTGATGAAGCGTGCCGAAAAATCGAGACCCGTAACAAAATCAAACCTTGTGGCCAGTTCAAAAGTAGTGCGGCCAACAGCACAACCCAAATCCAGCGCGCGCTCCCTAGGTCGGCCTTCCATAAACCGGATGCAAAAAGCAGCCGATTTTTTACTGAAATTTTCAACTTCAAAATATTCGTTGCCATAATGAGCCTCGCAATATTGCGAAACCGAAGTATCAGTTTCGTAAACATCTTCACGGATTTTCACAGGGGCATCCGTTTCGATGTAACGAAACCCGGCATGTTGATAGAAATGCCGCCTGAATGCGTAACGGGCATCCTGGGTGGCTTCATTACCCGTCGAAATCCACGAGCCGCCTTTAATCAGATTATGGCGGCCATCAAAAGTTGGTGTCGAAAAATCATCATAAAACGGATGAATTTCAAATCCTCTGAAACTGTTGATGGGCGTTTCGGTCCATTGCCACACATTGCCGATAACATCATAAAAACCACCAAAACCGAACATATCAACCGGCGCCGGAGAAGCAAAATATTCGAGGTTGATGTTTCCGGGAGCCTTTTCCCAGAATGGCTGATCGGGAATCTGATGCAAATCCCTGAAATGGTGCCACTCGGCCTCTGTGGGCAGCCGCAGCGTTTTCCCGGTTTGCTGGCTTTTCCAGATGCAAAAAGCCTTTGCCTCAAGATAATTCACTTCCACCGGCCAGTTCCATGGCATTTCGATAATCTCGGTCATCGTTCTTAATTTCCAGCTTCCATCCTCCTGCAAAAGCCAAAAACGTGGGTGATTCGGTTTTTGAAAATTCCGCCAGTTCCAGCCTTCCTCTGTCCAGAACTCTTCTTTTTCGTAACCATTATCTTCTACAAATTCCAAAAACTCTTGGTTTGAAACCAGATATTTTGAGGCTTTGAATGGAAGGATTGTTTCGGTGCTTTTGCCAAATTCGTTGTCCCAGCCGTAAAGCCTGTTGTTGCAGCTTTTTCCGAGATTAATTTCGCCGCCGGCAACAGGCAATAATTCGTTTTCCGGAGCATCTCCCCGGTTATCGCAGATTTTCCAGAAATCGTGTTTTACCACCTTGTCACCAGGAAGCTGGCGGATAAGCACCGAGGAGGTTTCGAGATGGATGCGCTCGTGCTCGATGCCCATCATAATCACCCAAAACGGGCTGCTCCAACTGATTGGTAATTCGAGTGGAAGCGTTTTTATAGCGTGGTCAACCACCTCGCGGACTTTGTTGCGATAAATTATAACCTCCTGTAAGGTTGGCCAATCGTAGTGCGCCTCGTTCAGGTCGTCCCACGACATTTCGTCAACACCAATGGCGAAAACCGATTCAAAATTTGCGTTTACGCGTTTATCAATAATACGCGCAAGAATTAATTTATTGATAAAAAATGCGGCTGTATGGCCAATGTAAAAAATTAAAGGATGACGCAGCGGATCAGCCCGCAGGTAAAAGGATCTGGCGCTTTTAATGGTTTCGTATAGTTTCTCGTCAATATCGAATGTTTTATGGAAATACGTCAATATCTCTTTCCGTTTTTCCTCCGGTTCGCCCTCGTTGAGGATAATTGTTTTTGTGACCAACGATTTCATTTTTTTCGGTTTTAAAATGCTGCAAAGCCTTTAAACAACACTATTTTTAAAAAGTATTAACCTGCAAATTATTGCGTTTCAAAATTAGGTAAAAATCTTAGCCTTCGTTAAATAAAGCCAAAATTATACTTCAATTAAAGCCAACCTTAACAAGGTTTTGATTAGATTTGGAAAAAATTACACATGCCAAAACTTCAATCCACAGGACATCAGCCTTTTTATCGTTTGCTAAAAACCTGGCATCCGGTCCGTTTCCAGGGGGGAAACCAAAAATCACGCTATTTTGAAGGCTGGTATTTTAAAAATGTAT
>CAIYZW010000242.1 GCA_903930725.1 uncultured Bacteroidota bacterium | reverse complement strand
GGTGAGTAAACTCGAAAAAATACTGTTTCCAATCATTGGGCTTTTGCTTACAGGCTTTATTTCACCAAGTGCGCTACCGCTGCTTGGTATGTTGTTTTTTGGAAATCTTTTAAAAGAAAGCGGCGTTACAAAACGTCTTGCCGATACTGCCAAAACCTCATTAATTGATATCGTTACAATAATTCTGGGAGTAACGGTTGGAGCATCCACCCAGGCTGATGTTTTCCTTACACCTCAATCAATTATGATTTTTATACTTGGCGCCGTTTCGTTTATGATTGCTACGGCAGGAGGTGTTGGTTTTGCTAAAATTATGAACCTTTTCCTTGATAAAGATAATAAAATCAATCCGTTAATTGGAAACGCCGGGGTTTCGGCAGTGCCCGACAGTGCCCGCGTTTCGCAAATTATAGGTTTGAAATTTGACAAAGACAACCATCTGCTTATGCACGCCATGGGGCCTAATGTTGCCGGCGTAATTGGCTCGGCCATTGCAGCAGGTATTTTGCTGAGCTTTTTGTTGTAAAAATCGCTTTTACAGATATAAAAATCCCGGTTTCTAAATTTTAGGAGCCGGGATTTTTTGTGGTTTAGTGTTTGGAAAAAGAGTTCTCTCCACTTCGATTTGACCATTAAAAAATAAAAATTTTGTTCATAATAACCGAAAACCTACTTTTGATGAAAAAACTTTACTATGCTAATTATTGGAATTGCCGGTGGTTCGGGTTCAGGGAAAACCACTGTTGTAAACAAAATCGTTAAAAGCCTGCCAAAAAACTCGGTTTCGGTCATTTCGCAGGACTCGTATTACAAGGATAACGGCCATCTTTCGCCCGAAGAAAAGCAGAAAATAAACTTCGACCACCCCGATTCAATCGAATTTGAGTTGCTCAACAAACACATCGAACATCTTATCAAAGGCCAGCTCATTCAAAAACCAATTTATTCGTACCTCACCTGTGCCCGCGCCAAAGAAACAGAGCCTGTTGAGCCAAAAAAAGTGATTATCGTCGAAGGAATTTTGATTTTTACAAACGCCAAACTGCGGGATAAATTCAGCATTAAAGTTTTTGTAGATGCCGACACCGACGACCGCCTCATCCGCATTATCAGGCGCGACCTCATCGAACGTGGCCGCTCAGTTCAGGGCGTTCTCGACCATTACGACACTTTTGTAAAACCCATGCACCTGCAGTTTATCGAACCTACAAAACGCTATGCCGATATTATCGTGCCGCAAGGCGGAACAAATCATATCGCCATTGACATTTTATCTTCAAAAATAAAAATGAAGTTGGGCGAATAGAAAAACGGAGCATAAAAAATTGTTTTATGTCGGAAAAGACGAAAATAAATATTCTTGCGGTTGACGACCGGCTCGAAAATCTGCTCACCATCGAAACCATCCTCGATAATCCTGAGATAAATCTTGTAAAGGCTACTTCGGGGAACGAGGCGCTGGGCCTGATGTTTGACTACGATTTTGCGCTGGTTTTAATGGACGTTCAAATGCCTGGAATGGATGGTTTTGAAACCGCCGAGCTGATGCGTGGCTCCGAGAAAACACGGCACATCCCCATCATTTTTGTTACAGCCATCAACAAGGAAAAGAAACACATTTTCAGAGGCTACGACACCGGTGCCGTTGATTATCTTTTTAAACCCATCGAACCCGAAATTTTTCAAAGCAAAATCAACGTATTTATTGATTTATACCGCCAGCGCAACGCCCTCGAAGAGCTAACCCTCAAACTTGAAACCACAATCAGCGAACTGATAAATTCGCGCGAAAAACTGCGCCAGAGCGAAGAAAAATACCGCGACATTTTCGAGAATGCAAACGAAGGAATTTTTATTATCCAGCAAGGGCTTATCAAATTTCATAATCCAAAAACCATGCAGATTTTAGCTTCCGAAAGGACCAGCCTGCTTGGAAAAACCTTTATTGACTTTGTTTATCCCGATTTCAGGGAATCGTTGCAGCACGGGCATTTTGATAAATTGGGCAAAGAAATTCACGACAACCGGATTTCGGTGCGGGTGATTGATGAAAATGAAGAAATAAAATGGGTCGAAATTAATTCGGTGGTGATAAATTGGGAAGGAGAACCGGCGCTGCTCAATTTTATCAGCGATATTTCGGAACGGAAAATTGCCGAAGAAGAAATGAAACGCGCCCGCAGCCTTGCCGAACAAGCCAGCCGCACCAAGAGCGAGTTTCTGGCAAACATGAGCCACGAAATCCGTACTCCGCTCAACGGAATTATCGGTATGACCGAACTTGTGATGATGAGCAACCTCGAAGATGACCAGAAAGAACGGCTTGAAGCTGTAAAATTCTCGGGCGAATCGCTGCTCGACATCATTAACGATATTCTTGATTTATCGAAAATTGAAGCACGAAAACTCGAACTCGATTTTGTACAATTCAGCCTTCGTGGAGTCATCGAAAAAGTGCTTCGTCCGATGTCGTCAAAAACTTCTCAAAAAAACCTCGAACTCATTCTCGACATCAGCAACGGCGTGCCCGATTATTTTGTGGGCGACCCTGTGCGCCTGCGCCAGATTCTTTTTAACCTTATCGGAAATGCCATAAAATTTACCGAAAAAGGCGAAATAAAATTAGAAGTCAGGCTTATAGGCGAAAAAGACAATTACATCGAACTCGGCTTTTTTATCACCGACACCGGCATAGGAATTCCGGCAGATAAAATGCACAACCTGTTTAAATCGTTTAGCCAGGCCGACAGCTCAACTTCCCGGAAATTCGGCGGTACCGGCCTCGGGCTGGCCATTTCGAGAAGCCTGGTTGAAATGATGAAAGGCAAAATAACTGTTGACAGTATCCCCGACAAGGGAAGCGTTTTTAAATTCAACATCTGGCTCGAAGTTTCGAAGGAAGTCGTTCACGAAAGCAGTTCCGAAATTCAGCCCATCCTAAAGCAAAAACGAGTACTCATAGTTGACGACAACCTCAACAACCGGAAAATTCTGAAGGGTTTTCTTGATTATCTCGAAATCGAAAACGATGAAGCTTACGACGGAAAACAGGCTTACGAGAGAATTTTAGCCAACTCGGGAACCAAAAAACATTACGACATTATTTTGCTCGATTATCACATGCCTGTGATGGATGGCATCGAAATGGCCAAACTCATGTTTGCGGAAAACAAAATCGTCCCTTTCCCCGACATCATCATGCTTTCGTCGGATGATGTGAACCTGGAGCGCAGCAAACTCAAGGATTTCGGCATAAAACGTTACCTGATAAAACCTATTTTTAAGGACGACCTCATCCGGCTTTTGAACGAAGCTGTAGGACATATTGATTTTTCGCAGCCTCTTAAAAAAATCTATACTCAAAAATCAACCGAAAATTTAAACAAGCAATACAAGGTTTTGTTGGCCGAGGATAACATCATTAACCAAAAATTAGCCAACGGATTATTAGAAAAACTGGGGTGTAAAATTAAAACCGTAAACAACGGTAAAGAGGCCGTAAGTGCGGCTAAAAATGGCGGTTTCGATATTATTTTTATGGACATTCAAATGCCCGAAATGGATGGTTTTGAGGCTACCGGACTTATCAGGGATTGGGAAAATGAAAACGGCACAAAAACCCCAATCGTTGCCATGACCGCCCATGCGATGAAAGGCGACCGTGAAAAGTGCATCAACGCCGGCATGGACGATTATGTAACCAAACCCATAAGCTTGAAAATCCTGAGCGATGTTCTCAAAAAATTCGACCTGTAAGTTCTCTCTTTTTCAATATTCAGCAAAAAACAGCGATTTATGAAAAAATGGTTTTTAAACCTGAAAATCAAGCACCGCCTTAACACAATGACCACGATTTCGATTTTAAGTATTGTGCTCATCGGCTATTCGTCGTATTATTTTTTCAGGACAACAAAAGTGCTTACGCTGATGCTCACCGAACAGCGCATCCACGATGTAAATTACCGCACAGGTCTTCAGCTTTTTTATGAATATCTCAACTATAAAAATGAGCAAACCTTGCAGCGGGCCTATCACCACCTCGACTCTGCAATAAATATTGCTAATGTTTTTAGCAAATCGAAAGAGTTTTGCAAAAAAAACACACACGATAAATATGTTGATATCTTACTCGAAACCTATGGGCCTATCATTGCCTATAATCGCAGCATAGCCGAACTTGCCGCCAACCGTCTTGAGCTGATGATTTTTCTCGACAACGCCCAGATGAACAATGCGCTCGCCATTGCCGATGAAGCGTCCCGCAATGGAACAAATGTAAAACTCGCTATTCAAAAATACCTTCAAAACCCTGACCTTGCCGAATTTTCGACCCAACTTGAAACAGCAAAACGCGAAATGTCAATCATGGAGGTGCGGTTTTCGAATACCATTGGTGAGTTAAATAATTTCGTCATCAACCTGCTATTGGTAAGCATTTTGCTGATTGCCACGGTACTTGTGGCCATTACTTTCCTGTCATCAAGGGTCATTTCAGGAACAATTTCAAAACCTGTTTTAAAAGTAGTCGAAAACCTGAAAAGCCTTGCCTCCGGCGATTTAACCAGCGATATTAAAGTTGAAACCAGTGATGAAATTGGGATGCTGAATGCTTCTTTTGTTGATTTGCAATCGAGCCTCAAACAAAAATCGCTTATTGCCGGAGCCATTGCCAACGGCGTTTTTACAAATAAAGCAATTCCAAAAAGCGAAAAAGACGAGCTGGCGCATTCGATAAATCAGATTGTTGAGAATTTTGGCGAAGTTGTGGAACAGGCCAACAGCATTGCCCGCGGCGATTTAGATGTGAATATTTCACTTCGTTCGGATGAAGATGAGCTTGGCAAAGCTTTGATAAAAATGACCAGCGAACTTAAACATTCCAACGAAGAAAAGCGCGGCCAGCTCTGGTTAAAAAACAGTCAGAGCGAACTAAACGACGCGATGCGTGGCGAACAGGAAGTTATTGATCTGAGCCGGAAAATAATCAACCGGCTTTGTGGCCAGCTCGATGCCCGCGTCGGTGCGATTTACCTGTTGCAGGACAACGACATTTATAAAATGGTTGGAAGCTACGCTTATAAACGTCGCAAAACCATCGAAACGGAATACAGGCCAGGCGAAGGGCTGGTAGGCCAGGCGGTTCTTGAGAAACAGACCATCATTATCACAAACCTTCCGGCAGATTACAGCCCGATAAGTTCGGGTACTGGCGAATCTTCTCCTAAAAATCTGGTAGTAATTCCGTGCATTTTTAATGAACTGGTTGTTGCGGTAATCGAAATCGGCTCATTTGCCGAGTTTACCGAAGAACAACTCAATTATATAAATACAGTAAGCCAGAATGTGGCCATCGGATTGAATACTTCACGAAGCCGCTCTGAACTGAGGAAATTACTTGCCAAAACCCAGGAACAAGCCGAAGAACTCCAGGTTCAGCAGGAAGAACTCCGCCAGGCCAACGAAGAACTCGAGGAGCAAACCAAGGCTCTCAAAGAATCGGAGTCACAGCTTCAAACGCAGCAGGAAGAGTTGCGTGTGACCAACGAAGAACTTGAAGAACGTACCCGGGCCATCGAAAAACAACGCGACGCCATCCGCACCAAAAACGAAGAACTTGAGGTGGCGCAAAAGGAAATCGAGAAAAAAGCCCGCGACCTCGAAATGGCCAGCCGCTATAAATCCGAATTCCTGGCCAACATGTCGCACGAATTGCGCACACCGCTCAACAGTATTTTGGTGCTTTCGCAGATCATGTCGAACAACAAGGCCGGCAACCTCAACGACAAACAAATCCAGTCGGCAAAAACCATTTATTCATCGGGCATTAGCTTG
>CAIYZW010000241.1 GCA_903930725.1 uncultured Bacteroidota bacterium | reverse complement strand
TTTTAAAAATCAATTATCAGATCAATTCGGATAATTTTGTTTTCGACAACCAGATGCTTTCGCAGATATTTTATGCTGGTTTCAATATTGCCGAAATCACCTGCCCTACAAAATATTTCCCGGAGGCCTCATCTATAAATCTGAAAAACAGCACCATTTACGCTTTTGGAGTTTTAAAAACATCATTTGTTCATTTCTTTAACAGGATAGGATTACTAAAATCGAAAATGTACCAACAAGTTTAAGCTATGGATTTTAAGAAATTCGGGGTTACCGGAAAACTTCATCAATTCGTTAACAAAACAAGGGGGCTTATTGAACGAATTGGCTTTTCGAGAATTGCACTAATTCTTGTTTTAGTGATTATTGTCAGGTTCGATTACAGCCTCAAACTCTGGAACACAACCACCAATGTTATAGCGCAGGACGTTTGTGCCTATTATGCTTACCTGCCATCAGTTTTTATCTATAACGACATAACGCTTAGCTATTTACACGACGGGGCAAACGTTGGTGACCAATTAATTACGTGGCCAAAAACAACTCCTGAAGGCAAAAAAGTTATTACAGCAAGTATGGGAATGTCGTACCTGTATTTTCCGTTTTTTTTGATTTCGCATTTTTACGCACACCTCACCGGCGCAGCAGTTACAGGCTATTCGCCACCTTACCGTTTTGCGATAATTTTTGCGAATGTTTTTTTTCTTGCTTTGGGGTTGTACTATCTTAGAAAGCTGCTTTTGAAGTATTTTTCGGATTTTGTAACAGCCATTGTTTTGATAATTATTCCGCTCACCACCAACATGCTGTGGTACATCGCTGTCGAATCGGGCATGTCGCATGTTTTCAGCTTTGCGCTGATTACAGTTTTCGTTTATCTTTTCGACCGGTGGTTTGAGCAGCCAACTTTTAAAAATACTTTTCTGATTGGGATGCTGGCCGGTTTAATAGCTTTGATACGACCCACCAATATCCTGATTTTGCTGTTGTTTTTCCTTTGGAATGTCAAGTCGTGGAAGGAATTCATCGAAAGGGTGGTGTTTTTTCTGAAAAAGTGGAATCATGTGCTTGTAATGATTGTTGCATTTTTTGCGCTCTGGATCCCGCAATTTATGTATTGGAAATTACAGACCGGCCATTACATGTATTATTCTTATCCCGACGATCAGGGATTTTTCTTCTCAAACCCACAAATCTGGAACAACCTGTTCTCGTGGCGGAAAGGCTGGTTGCTTTACACGCCTGTCATGATTTTTGCCCTCGCGGGCATTCCGTTGCTCTGGAAACAAAACCGTAAGTTTTTTTTACCGGTAATTCTTTTTGTTGTGGTAATTATTTACGTAACCTCTGCCTGGTGGGACTGGTGGTATGGCGGAGGCTTTGGAATCCGCCCGTACATTGATATTTATGGGGTTTTGGCAATCCCGATGGCAGCATTTTTAACGTGGGCCTTCACTATTAAAAAACTGTACTACAAACTGGCTATTTTTACACTTTTTATTTTGATAACTGCTCGCAGTACCTTTCATTATTTCCAGTACCATTATGGCGCCAGCCACTGGACCAGCATGACCAAAGAGGCTTTTTTCGATTCGTTCTGGCGTGTAACGCCTTCCGAGAAATTCAAAGACCTTATCAGAGATCCTGATTATGTTTTAGCCCGGAAGGGGATTTATAAATACGCTAACGAGGAGAAGAAGTAGGCAGTCGCAGTTGGCAGTTCTTGTGAACCACAATAGGCACAATTAAAAGGTCAAAAAATAATTCTCAAAAAATAAATCAAAACCAACAACAAATTCGCTCATTGCGCTATGCTCTCCGCGCTAAGCGCTAATAGGCGTCAAAATCAAGATTCATGAATTTTAAAGTTGAAGGTTCCAGCGACAATCCGCTTTCGGAAAGGTCTCTGAAAATTAAGTTTAAAGGCGAAGGTTTGTACCGGTCGGGAAAATCGAAGTAAAGCGTGTTTTTCCAGTTTAAGCCTTCATCAAGACCCATCCAGATTTTGGTTGGATTTGCGGTAAAAGATGATTTGCCCAGATTTTTAATTTTTTCTGTAAATAACGAATTCGGAAAATAGCCGATGATCGCATTGATTCCGTAATTTCCGGTTGGCGCCAGAACCACAAAATGATCTTTTTGCCGCCTGATTTCATACCCAAGTTTCGGATTATTTAACCTCCATTCGAGCATTTCTTTATCCCAGGAACGTTGATAACCCTCGCTTTTTTGGAGATTTACAGGAAATTTCCCAACACCGATTTTTACTTCCAAAGGTTTAATCAGTTTAAATTTCAGATTTTTCAAAAAACCGGGAGTGCTGTTAGCATTGGCAACGCCAATCACAAACTGGTAGCCCTGTTCGAGGGCATATTCGTAGGTTTTATCGGCAAGAATTGTAAACAACTTTTTCCCGCGATGATCGGTGTGGGTGGCTGTGTTCAGCGAAAGCAATCCTTTTATCTTTTTGCCGCCAAATTCCGAAATCAGCGGCTGAGTTACGTAATGCGCAGCAAGGGTATCTCCCGAAAAAGCATTAAATCCAATAGCTTTACCAACGGGATTCTGATTGTACTCCCAATCAACAAAAGCCGGAGAAAACCCGGCTTTTTCGCCAAAAACCAGGGTCAGCAGGTTGGAAATATCGCTAATTCCGTTATTCGATAAATCAAGTAATTCAAATCTGTAATCATTCATGTTATCAGGTTTTTTATTGGTGGCAAAACTAAACGAATTTCTTAAACTGATCAATCGTTTTACAGGAATTAGCTGACAGTAAGCATTTGCGGGCATTTGGCCTTGCAGGAATAATCCTATCTTTGCCGTTAAAACTTAACAGGCACAAAAAACTAAAACATGCGGAAAGTCAGCATCTCCAAAATTGCGTTATTCGTCGTAATAATTCTGGTTTTTGCGATTGACAATAACCTTGGCCTCTGGAGGAGCAAAACCAGGGTGATAATTAATGATGTTTGTGCCTATTACGCCTATCTGCCAGCACTTTTCATTTATCACGACCTTTCGCTTGATGGGCTTAAAGATTGCAAAATCGGCGATCAGTTTATCCTTTGGCCAAAAGTGACTGCCGAAGGGAAAAATGTGATCACCTCAAGTTCGGGGATGTCGTTTTTGTATTTTCCGTTTTTTATCGGATCTCATATAGCAGCTAAAGTATTCGATTATCCGGCAACTGGTTACAGCCTTCCGTATCGTTATGGCCTGATGTTAAGTTCGTTATTCTACCTGGCAGTTGGCTTGCTTTTTCTTCGAAAATTATTGATAAAATATTTCGACGAATGGGTCACCGCCATTATTATTGTGGTAATCCCACTCACTACCAATATGTTGTGGTACACCGTTGTCGAATCGCCCATGTCGCACGTTTATAGTTTTTCACTCATTACCATTTTTCTTTATTTGACTGACCAATGGTTCGAAAAAATCACGTGTTCAAAAACCCTTTTATTGGGCTTGCTGGCTGGATTATTTGTGCTGGTCAGGCCTACTAATATCCTGGTTTTGCTACTTTTGTTCTTTTGGAAAGTCATAAACCTATCTGAAATAAAAGTAAGATTCG
>CAIYZW010000240.1 GCA_903930725.1 uncultured Bacteroidota bacterium | reverse complement strand
ATTTTCGCCATCGCCAGAAAATCCATTTTGGTGTAAATAGTTGTGAACATTCCTGAACCTTTTGTAAATATCGGCAGGGCTGATCTGGTTGGTTAATTGACCTGCAAAATAGGCATATTGGGCACTTCGCAACATGTCGCTGTGCATGCCGTCGGTGCCGAGCATAATATTTGCCCCTAAACCCTTGGCATTGAAGCATCCAACTTTGTTATTGAGGTTGCTTTCGATATTTTCGGCCACCCAGGCTTTGGATTCGCTGATAAGATTTTTTTCGGTTTTGCTCAGATGAAGGCAATGTGCCAGGATTGTTTTGGACGAATTCAAAAATCCAAAATCGTTAAGTCTTTCTACAACAGTTTTCTTATAGTTTATTTTGCAGTGATCCTGGTCGTACTTATCCTCGGCAACGTGAATATGCACGCCCGAATTGAATTTTTCGACCAGTGTCGCCGCACGACGGAGCGAATGATCGCTCAAAGTAAAAGATGCGTGCAGGCCAACCAGACCCTGTGCTGTTTTTAGGTAATGTTCGGTTTGCTGGAAACCCTGCAGCCCGGTTTGCATCCCATCACGATCCGAAATTTCGTAGCAGAGCAAATGCGAAACACCCACAAACTCAAAGGCTCCGGCAATTGTTTCGAGCGAACCATCGATAGCGAACGGCGAAGAATGGTGATCAATCACAAAAGTAACTCCCGATTTAAGGCTCTCCATCGCAGCATACAATGCGCTGGCTTCAATCATGGCTATGTCGAGCTTCTTATCAAGATTCCACCAGATATATTTGAGAATTTCATAGAAATTTTCAGTGTTGGTTTTTGGTGCAGGCATGCCGCGCGAAAGCACCGAATAAATATGGTGATGGGCATTAACAAATGATTTGGTAACAAATTTCCCTTCGCAATCAATAATCTGATCGGCACGGGTTTTAAGCGGAATTGCTTCGATGAACTCCACTTTGCCATTTACGCCTGTATTAACCTTTATATTCGACTTTTTAAACTCCAGGGTTTCCCAGTTAATAAAAGTCGCATTTTTTAGAAATATGCTCATTTTGTTGGTTTTTGGATTTGCCCAAAATTAGTAATAATGTGTTTCGATAACAGGCTGCCAGAGATTTCGGTAATCAATATCGCGAAAACCTTTGCAAACAGGTTCAAATTCGCAATGCGTATGATTTTCGATTTCAATGATTTGCGTAAATGTACAAGGATTTTTCTCACAGGTTTTGTTGCTGCACAAAGTTGTCTGATTGCAGCAACTACGGCCTAACGACCAAAAAAAGTCGTTCATTTTTGTAACCGGATGACCCGAAATGCCGGCAATTAGTCTGAAAGCTTCAATGCAACGGCTTCTCACGGCATCATCTGCAGGCAAAGTCTGTCGGTCTGTCAGTTTTTGGCGCAACGCTTCATCAATAATTTCGATACAACCAAGCCTCATCAAAACACGTTGCATGTGATAATCCATGATGGGGATAAAATTTGCCGGGTCGTTGATATTTAGAAGATTGGCTTCCATCAGAAGTTTGATAAGAAAGGTTGTCTTTTTCTGTAAAGGATCGGAGAAAGCTTCAAAACAAGGAAGAATTTCGTACAAACCTAGGCCATTTTGAAGTAAAAATCCACCGGCGGATTGTATCAGATTTCCAACGCTTTTCTGATAAACCGAACAAATGATTTTGCCGGCATTAATCATCAGATCAGCACGTTCGTCCAACCTGTCGAGTGTGCAACTTTCGGGATTCCCATTCTCCGAAAAGGCTATTTTTAGCAAAGCAACCACTTCGCAAATTTCGGCGGAAGCCAAAAAATTAGGGTCGAGAAGTTTGGAATTTGATTTTGCCAGTTTTGTAAAACCATGTTCAAGGTAATCCCAGCCAAAAAGGTTTAATCGTTTGTTAATGAGGGTGTAAGTTTGATGGCAGATGGCAACGGCGAAAAAATTCATTCTGAATTTCGTTTCATCATCAACAGCCAGATTTAAATATTCGCGGTTGTAAAAGTCGGTCCGGAGTTTTAGCCCTTTGATTTTTTCAGCCACTTCACGGCAAACTTCGATATTTAGCGCGGTTTGATCTTTTTCCATCAGGATTTATTTCATTTTGGAATTTTCCCGAAAAATTTATTGATCCCACGATGGAAACGGTGGATAAACACCGAAGGCTCCGCAAACATAAGCACGCACTCCTTTTGGATGAGATTGAGATTATTTTCCTCTGCCAGCTTTACGCTTTCGTCGTTTTGCGCACCTTGCTGAAGCCAGACATGCCGGATGTTTTTTTCGATGGCTTCCTTCATCAAATCAACGCTCTGTTCGGGCTGTGTGCAAATAACAAGGGCAGTAACCTCGGGTGGCAGTGAATGTACGTCGGGATAACACTTTACACCCTCAAATGTCGCCATTTCACGGTGAATGGGATAAAGCTGATAATTCTTTTTTTGAAGTTCCTTAAAAATGGCATTGCCAAATTTTTGCGGTTTGCCCGAAACACCAGCAATAGCAACATGTTTCTGAGCTAAGAATTCTTTTACCTGATTTAGAGTTGTCATCTTTTTCGCTTTATTGGTAATTTATATTTTCTGATTCCATCGAACTGATAAAATGCGTTGGCAACCGCAGCAGCAGTCGGCACGAGGCCAATTTCTCCAATTCCTTTTGCTCCATAAGGCCCCACGGCATCGGCTACTTCCACGGCTTTTACAATAACCTTGGGCATTTCGTGGGCGCGCAAAATTCCACAATCACGGTATTTTTCCGAAACCAGGCGCCCATCTTTCATTGGCAAATCCTCGGTAAGAGCGTAACCAAGACCCATGTGAACGGCTCCTTCGATTTGTCCTTCGAACAAAGTTGGGTTAATAATTTTACCCACATCATGGGCTGCCACAACTTTTTGGATGTTGCCATCTTCGTCTAAAACCACCAATTGCGTTGCGTAACCGTACGAATAATGTGTGATGATTTTATCGGTTTTTGCACCTGGTTTTGTTGTCCAGTCGCAGATGTAGCGGCCAAAGTAAACGTTCCCGCCAAGTTCGGAAAGTGTTTTTGTTTTTAAATCTTCTTTTAATTGTTTTGATGCGTCAATAATTGCATTTCCAACAAGTGCAGTGGCTCTGGAAGAAGTCGTCATTCCGGTGTTCAGATTTTCGGAGGTCTCAACTTTTACCTCGATAATTTCAGGATTTATGCCGGTTTCCTGGCAAAGCACCTGCAAAGCCATGGTGTGCACGCCCTGTCCCATCTCCGACCAGCCGTGGCTTAGAAGGATTTTTCCATTATCACAAACTTTTATTTTAACCGAACTTTCGTCGGCCATCCCGTTTCCAACGCCCGAATTTTTAATCCCACAAGCCAGACCTGAATATTTTGCTTTGTAAAACTCATCTTTAACGGCTTCCAGCGTTTTACGAACACCAACACCGGCTTCCAGAATCTGACCCGTCGAAGTCATCGAACCTTCGGTTAAAGCGTTGTCGTAGCGGAACTTCCAACGGTCGAAGCCACCTTTTTCGCACAATTCGTCTATCAAACCTTCGAGGGCAAAAGTTACCTGATTTACCCCAAAACCGCGCATGGCGCCACTTGGAATGTTGTTGGTGTAAACAGTTTTCGACTGCAAATCAATTTCCGGAAAATAATAAGCGCCCGAAGCATGGCCGGCCACACGTTCCATCACTTTGTTGCCCACGGAGGCATAAGCGCCGGAATCGCCGACTGCATCAAGTTTAAGGGCAGTTAGCTTACCGGACTGGTCGCAGGCAATTTTCATTTTCATCCACACAGGATGGCGCTTGGGATGCATCCTGATGGATTCTTCGCGGCGAAGTGTGAGTTTTACCGGCTTTTGAAGTTTTAAAGCAAACAGGCAGGCATGTCCCTGCACGGTGAGGTCTTCTTTCCCACCAAAACCACCACCGGTCTGAACCTGCCGGATTATAATTTTTTCTTCGGGCAAAGCAAGTAAACTGGCAATTTGCATACGATCAACGTAAACACCTTGTCCCTGGCTGTAAAGCAGGAGGCCATCATCGTTGGGCAAGGCAACAGCAGATTCAGGCTCCAGAAATCCATGTTCGATACGCTGGGTTTCAAAATCTCCTTCGGCGGTGAAAGCCGATTTCCTGAAAGTCTCCTCGGGATAACCGCGTTTTACAATGCAGTTTTCCAGAAGATTAGAGGTGTTTTCGTGCACAGACGGAGCGTCTGCCAACAATGCGTCAAAAGGGTTGGTGACAGGTGCAAATATTTCGTATTCAATTTTTATTAATAACGCTGCTTTTGCAGCAATAGCGCGGTTTTCGGCAACTACACCTGCTAAAACGTCACCAATATAGCTGGTGGTTTCGCCTTCGGAAATCATGAGTGGCCAATCATTGAAAATTAGGCCGGTTTTTGGATTTCCGGGAATATCTATCGCAGTAAAAATCCTGACAACACCATTTAATTTTGAAGCTTCAGAAGTATCAATTTTAAGAATTTTTGCCTTTGGATGATCGCTGAAACGCAAAGCAGCATGAAGCATTCCATCAAATTTGAGGTCGTTTACAAAAGGCTGTTTGCCAAGCGCAAGTTCAAACGCCTGGTATTTGGGGTGCTTTGTTCCAACTTTGCCGTCATCTGCCGGGATTTCGATGTTTTGATTGGTGCGAAGTTTTTCTGAAGCAAGTTCGATGGCATCAATAATCTTGATATAACCGGTGCAGCGGCAAAGGTTTTGCTTAAGCGCCAAGGCAATTTCCTCACGCGAAGGATGAGGATTTTTGTAAAACAAAATTTTAGCCCTCATAATAAATCCAGGCGTGCAAAAACCGCACTGCACTGCGCCTTTTCTAACAAAAGCATTGGCTAAAATTTTCTTTACAGGTTCGGGAATTCCCTCGGTTGTGATGATATTTTTTTGATTCAGGGTGCCCATTTTGGTAACACACGAAAGTTTTGCTTTACCATCAATTTCGACCATACAGGCACCACAGGCCGATTGTCCCGAGCATCCATCTTTTACTGAAATAATGCCTTGTTTTTCGCGCAAAAAATCCAGTAAACTGAGGTTTACATCACCATCAAAAGCTACCTCATTTCCGTTCAGGTTAAAAATTATCATGGGTTAAAATTAGGAATTTTATTCAAATTTTCGGGTTCTACATTTTCTTCGTAACTCACCGAAAACAAACCTGTTATGCTTTTAAAAACTGTTAGGTTTTTTTTTAACTTTAAATATTTTGAGATCCGAACAATGCATGAAGCTTTTGAATAGTCATTTCGTTAAAATCCGTGATATTTAAAATTGTATCCGAAAGCTCGTGCAATTCGTGGGTTGAAGCCACGCCAACAACCTTCATTCCTGCGCTGTTGCCAGCCTGTATGCCTGCAAACGAATCTTCGAAAACAACACAACCGGCAGGCGGTAAATCGAGTTTGGAGGCAGTTTTAACGAAAATTTCGGGATCGGGCTTGCTGTTTGTAATTTCATCGGCGGAAGTAATGAAATCAAAAAATTCCCCTGTACCGGTTTTCTCAAGTATAAAAACAATGTTTTCCATGGGTGCCGAACTTGCTACAGCCATCTGGAATCCAGCTTTGCCGGCTTCATACAAAAAATTGATTAATCCGGGCAAAGGCACCAGTTTGGTTTCAGCCAACTGCCTGAAAATTTTTTCTTTTTCGTCAACATATTCCAAAAACTCTTTCTCGGCAAGCGCTCTCGAATAAAGTATCTTGAGGGTTTCGCGGTTTGACATCCCAAAAAGTTTATTACGGAAAAGTTGCGAGGTGATCGGAACATTGTGATTTTCGCAAAATGCAAACCAGGCCTTTTCGTGCAAATCGGCAGTGTCGGCAATTACGCCGTCCATATCAAAAATAAGTGCATGAGTTTTTTGCATCCTTTTTCGTAAAATAGTTTACATATTTTGGGCTGTGGGAAGCGTGAAAGAAAATTTACTGCCGATGCCCAATTTGCTTTCAACTATTAATTCGCTGCTGTTTTTCGACAGAAATTCTTTACAAAGGAGCAATCCCAGGCCTGTCCCGTGTTCGTTGGCAGTTCCTTTTTGATTAACCTCAGAGTTGATTCTAAAAAGTTTTTCGATGTTTTCGGGGCTGATTCCAACGCCGGTATCGGAGATTGAAAATTCGATAAAATCTTCTTTATTAGTGGTTTTGAGTAAAATATCTCCACCTGAGCCTGTAAATTTTATCGCATTCGACAGCAGGTTTCGCACCACTGTCCGTAGCATGTTTTCATCGGCAAAAACGAAAGAATTTTTAAAAATCTGATTTTGAATGGTAATATTTTTAACGTTTGCATTTTTTCCGAGAAGAAAAACAGTTTGTTCGGTAATCTGGTATAAATCAATAGTTTCAGGATTAAACTGAATTTGGTCGGTGCTACTACGGGTCCATTCGAGAAGGTTTTCGAGCAGGGCAAAAATCTCCTCCGACGAATTGCGTATTAACAGGATAAATTGCTTTCGTTCGTCCTCCGAAAATTCGTCATATTCGTTATTTAAAAGGTCGGAAAAGCCGATCAGCGAACTGAACGGACTTTTGAGATCGTGAGCAATAATCGAAAAAAACTTTTCCTTGGTAGCAGTAACTTCGCGCAGTTTTTCTTCGCTTTCACGGAGTTCATGGGTTCGTTCGTCAACCATTTTTTCCAGCTTAAGGGCTGTTTTTATTTTCCGACGATATCTTGTAACACCAATCCCCAAAATGATTAAAGCCAATACGAAAAGAAACAGGTATTGCCTTGACTGAAAAAGACTTCTTTCGGCGAAGAGTCTGCTAAGTTCGGCCTCTTGTTTGAGAACAGTCGTTCTGGCATCAGACTGATTTTCGTAATACTTTACCAAAAGCCGCGAAAGTTCCGTTTTGTTGGCTTCGTTAATTTCGATGGAGAGTGGAATATATTTATCGAAATATTTGCTTGCTTCGCGCGATTGGCCTGTTTGGCCAAAATATGCTGTAAACGACTGATAAAATTTTAATATCAGGCTCTTTACGCCGATCTCCTCAGCCAAAATCAATCCCTGATCCAGATGTATTTTTGATAACTCAAATTTCCCGGATTTGATATAGCAATCGGCCAACTGCTGATGATTGAGAGCCTCGCCAAATTTATTACCAATACGCTGGTTTATTTGAAGACCTTCATTGTAGTAATTGATGGCATTTTCGACATTGTTTTTAGCCTGTTCAATTTCACCGAAGCAACTCAAAATGCCCGCGATTCCAAAATTATTCCCTGATTTAACGAAAAAACTTCTGGCTTCTTCATAGCAAATCAAGGCTTTATAAAACTCTTTCATCTTAAAATAGCATTCACCTCTGCTTTGCAGAATTTCTGATTTTAAATCCTCAAAACTGTTTTTTTCGGCCAGATCGAAACCTTTGTCGTAATAATCCAAGGCCTGCTTAAAATCGCCGGTTTGAAAAAAAATCTTACCCAAATTATGGTAATTTGTTCCGAGAAAATGCTTTTCACTTTTTATACCGGCAAAGAAATACCGATATTCATAAGAATCGAAGAAAAGATCGTACGCCTCTCCAAATTTCCCCATCATAAGATAGATATCTCCGAGCTTTTGTTTGCATCCTAAAGAGGCATAAACGTCAGGGAGGGAAAGGTATAATTTGATGTTTTCGGTAAAAATTTCCTGTGCAGTATTTAAATTTCCGAGTTTGATATGCATCACGCCTACCCAGTAGCGGCTCCAGGCAATGTATTCATTTCGCTTTAACCGGATTGCAATTTGTTCGGATTCCTTAAAAAACTCAAGGCTTTTCTGGTTTTCACCCATGGCTGAATAAATTTTGCCCGACTGAATTAAACATGAAAGAATCCTGACTGAGTCGGCTTTGCTTCGATAAAAACTAAGAATAGGTTGGGTATAGTCCCAGGCTTTTTTATAATCGTGTAATGAAATATAGGCGTTACCAACCTTACTTTTTGCAAATTGTATGAAATCAGTGTTTCCCAGGCTTTCGAATATAGCTAATGCGTTTTGATATTGAATGAGGGAGGCACTGAAATTTAGCTGGTTTTGGTAAGCAGTCCCTAACACAAGGTAGGCGTCGGCAGCATCACTTTGATTGATTTGCTGGGCAATTTTAAGGTATTCCAAGCCAAACTCGACGGCTTTTTCGGCAATTGTGTCTATGTAAAATATAGCAAGCGCCTTACAGGCATTCATCCGCTCCAGTCCGGATGTTTCCGGCAAATTCTTGAGTAAAGTTTTAATGCTGTCAGGTTCCTCAGCAAATGACTCAGAAAAAAAAACAATTAATAATATGGCCGTCAGAAACTTCCTCATTAAAATTTATTTTTAATATTGGAATGGATAGAATTTATCAGGGATTTTATAATCCCAGCATTTTCTTTGCCGCATCAACATCGCACGAAATTGATTTTGGCATTTTAATAATATTTTTTACAGATTCAAGGTCTTTCAGACCTGAACCGGTGATAAGCACCAAACTTGATTTACCTGAAGGAATCAGGTTTTCGTTGTGCCATTTTAAAAAGCCAGCCATTGCAGCAGCAGCAGCAGGTTCGGCAAAAATCCCGGTGCTTCGGGCCAATTTTAGTGAGGCATCCAGAATTTCTTCATCGCTCACCAACATTCCCGCTCCTTTGTAATCATGGATAAATTTGGCCGTCATATAAAAATTACCCGGAACATCCACGCTTATCGAGTCGGCAATGGTTTTACTTTTTACTGCTTTAAAAACCTTGTTACCAAGATTGTTAACAAGGTTTGGGCTGCCTTCGGCCTGAACAGCAACAATTTTTGGTATATGTTTGAGAAGGCCGAGCATCAACAAATCTTCAAAACCCTTATAAACACCCGAAATAATTACGCCATCGCCAACAGGGATAAAAATAATATCCGGTAATTCGCCATCGTGCTGGTCATAAATCTCGAAAGCAACATTTTTCTTGCCTTCGATGGTGATTGGGTTGTAGGCCGTGTTACGGTTATAAATTCCTGTTTCTTTGGTTATTTTGATGCTAAGTTCAAAGGCATCATCATAATTGCCCTTTACGGGGATAATTGTGGAGCCAAACATCAACATTTGGGTGAGTTTTGCAATGGGCGCATCTTCGGGCACAACGATGATAGATTCCTGTCCCTGTGCTGCGCAAATGCCCGCCAACGATGAGCCGGCATTACCTGTAGAGGCCGTCATTATTTTGTTGATTCCTTTTTCTTTAGCAAAAGCTGAAACCAAAGCCGAAGCCCTGTCTTTGAGCGACAAGGTGGGATTACGTGCATCATTTTTTATAAAAAGTGTCGACTTGAGCGGCTTTCCATCAAACTCGTCAACTTCGTAAAAAGGAGTGTTTCCAATGTGAAGACCGGGAACACTGCCGGAATGTTCGATGGGCAGCAAATCGAAAAACTGCTCATTTTTAAGATTGTAAAAAAGATCATCTCCACCAAAATCCTCGATGATTGCATCATAATCATAAATAATCTTGAGCACACCCTGCATAGGCTGGCCTGGCTTATTATTTACTTCGCATTTGGGGCACAGATAAATGATATCAGCAGTACTGATTTCGTAACCGCAATTAACACACTGGTATTTAAACTTGAGGTTCATAGCTATAAATTTTTTTGGATAAAATTAAGCATATTCTTTTATCACCCCAGTCTTTTTATTGAATTCGTTAATTTTTTCGTCCCACTCATCAGCCTTTGCCCATTCGCTGGTCCAATAATCGTCAGAAAACCATTGTGCATTAAGCTCCTGAACAGTTTTTCCCTGCTGTTCGATCCATGTAAAATATTTAAGGTTGTGAATTCTTTTCTTACCATAATAATCCAACTCGATCATGTTATCCGTTTTCAAAGCCATTAAATGTGCTTCAAAATCAATGGCAGCTTTTGTTTCGGAGTATTCGCCGAGACGTACTTTTTCTTCTTCCAGGCGCGACCGGTACATTTCTACACTATCCGTTGCAACGGTAAAAATAACGTCGTTTTCGTT
>CAIYZW010000239.1 GCA_903930725.1 uncultured Bacteroidota bacterium | reverse complement strand
CTTGGGCTTTCACCGTTTGAAATAGTTTTAAAAAAAGAACATAAAGCTTCCGGCTATCCGCCCATGAAACCTGAAACCCGAAAGCAACTTCAAGAATATTTTGAACCTTTTAATCAGGAATTGTACAAGTTGACAGGTCGCGATTTTGGCTGGACCTAAATTGAACATTTATGGAAAAGCAAACAAAATTAGCTATTGCCACAGTTACAAGTCAGGATTTTGTGCCAGGAACATTGGTTTTGATCCATTCATTTTTAAAACACAATCCCTGGTTCGATGGCGACATCGTGATAATTTGCGATTCCCTGGAAGCTGATCAGAAGCAGCTTTTCCAAATATTCCCAAAAGTGATTTTCAAAAAGCCCGGCGACGACCTGCTTTTAAGAATTGGGCACCTCTGCAGGAATTTGCCCAAACTTTTACCCAAACGAAAACGGTTTTATTCGATCGAAGCCTTCAATCTGGAAGGTTACGACAAGCTGTTGTTTTTCGACAGCGATATGCTTGTTACCAGCGATTTATCCGAAGTATTTGAACAGCAAACCGTATTGATGGCTTGTTCGGATAATCCTTACGATAAACAGGACAAAATACGCGACAAGCTTACCTTTAAGCGTTTGCCCCCAGATGAAATTGCCGGAAATCCTCAGATTCTTGCCAAAACCTTCAATGCCGGGTTTATGGTGGTTGATAAAATATTCCTGAATAAGGAAAGCTATGAATCCTTAAAACAACTTATCAGCACCGAAGTTTTTAGTAAAATCAGAACCCACAATACCGACCAGGTTGTGCTAAACCTTCATTTCGACAACAAGGTCACTTTCCTGCCGGCTGGTTATAATCTAATCCTTTCACAATCGCCGGAATTGATTGAAACTAAAAAACTAAGCCCCTATGAAATTAAAGTTTTGCATTTTACTGGTAAATACAAACCCTGGGAAACCTCACCTAAATTGGATGAATTAATGCTTGATCCTTATTTTGCAAAATTCATCAACGACTGGCATGCTGAATATCAGGAAGTAATGAGTAAATTAAATGATCGGTTTGGTAGATCTTTCATGCCAAAAAAATCTAACACAAGTTGACGGCTTGAATTTTCACATTTGTCTTTTCTGACTTATGATTAATAAAAGGATTACAGAAAAAGGATTACAGATGATAATTCTCTTGTGAAAACAATCAATGTCGGATTTTTCCATCGCCTTTCATCCGGCCTGTCAAAACCAATTTAATCCATTTGAGTTGTGTTTGGATCAGGTAAATGAAGTTATTTCGGGGTAATTTTTGATCTTCATCCCAAACATAAGGTTTTATAAAAACAGAATTTGCTATTCTGATCTTACTTTTAAAATCATCAGTCATTTTAAAGGTAAATTTCAAATGATTATATCTCTTTTTCAGTGTTTTAACCAACGTTGACCGGTTTGATGATTTATTCTCAGCCACTGAAGCTGTCATCGAAGCGAAACATGCATCATAAAGAAATTGCTCTTTAGCTGTTAGTGGCAAGATTTCAGGATTTTTTTCCTTTAGATCAATATCAAAAACATGGCAGGCAAGCGCGAGACTGACGTTAACGGCGCTTTTACACTTCGATGAGGCAGCTCTGGCAAGGATTTCATCAACACCAATTTTACTGTTTGATAAAACCTGCGCGATATCCACCAACCAGAACATTAACTCAAACTGGTGGTAAACGCCATGTATTGACAGGTAAACCAGGTAATCGGCTGCATTGAGGGTAATGAACTGGTCGCCTGAAAAATCGAGATTGATGGCATTTTTAAAGAGGTTTTCGGTTTTAATAGTTGTAAAAAATTTTGACACTGCCCAGTGCAACTCAATCATAGTTTTCTTTTCATGATGAAACAGCCGGACATGATTTTCCCTTTTAAAATAGAGTGATTTCTTTTCGGGATTTTTCAAAAAATAGGTATCCTGTAACTCATATCCAATTTTTTGGAGTGCCCGAATGGCGGGCTCAACGTCGTTTTTCGAAACAAGTATGTCGAGGTCACGAGTTTGACGGTCAGAAAAATTGCCATAAAACTGCATGACCATCAAAGGCCCTTTGAGACTTATAAATTTGATGTTGTTGCTGGTAAAGAGTGCATGAACAAGTTTAAGTTCTCCGGCCAGCCTCATCATCAACTTGAGGTTTTTTCCTGATTTCCGGTTTATTTCCTCCTTTATTTCGGCTGGTAAAATATCGGTATTATTGCCTAAAACCTTATTAACCAAAGGGAAAAGCCGGTGCTTTGAAGTCAGTTCGATAAATTTATTCCAGTTGATCTGGCTGATGATTTCGAAATCCAGCTGCTCAACCGCCTTTGTCCCGAGTTTGATTTTGCAGCAGTCAATCAATAAATTCAATTCTGCCGACAAGCCAGGTTTTATTGAAGGAACCCCTTTTTTGTTCATTTTTAGAAATTTTGACTGATCAGATCCGCCGCAAGTGTTTTTTTATTTATACCGCCAAAATTACCAGAACTCATCAACAAAAGATTCTTGTTTTTCATGTTATGATTTCGGATAAATAATTCAAGATCAGATGAATTCGTGAAAACATGCAGGTTTGGCTGATCGAACCCTTGTTTAACATCATCTATGCTTATGGGTGGCAGTTTTTTGAGTGCGATGGCGTGAGGATCGAAAAAAACAACCGGAATATCTGCCATGTCTAAGCTATGTTTGTATTGATGAAGAAACGCCTTGCTCAGGCTGCTGTAGGTGTGCAATTCCATCACAGCAATGAGTTGCCGGTCGGTAAACTGATCCTTCATGGCCTCAACCGTTGCTTTAAGTTTGGACGGTGCATGTGCAAAATCTTTGTAAATGGCTGTGTTTTCATTTTTTGCAAGCAGTTCGAGCCGGTTTGAAGCACCTTTAAAGTTCATGATCGCTTCCATAAACTGTGGGCACGAAATGCCGAGTTCGTGGCAAACCAACCTGGCACCATTGATATTAAGTAAATTATGTTTTCCAAAAACCTGAAGCGGCGTACTTTTGGGGATTAAAAAATCAAATTCATTTTCGTTCTGTTCGTTGCAGGTTAAAAAATCGAGCTCAATTTTTTCACAATTCTGGATGTACGTTGTTCCCTCCACAATTCTGAAACAAGGCATTT
>CAIYZW010000238.1 GCA_903930725.1 uncultured Bacteroidota bacterium | reverse complement strand
AGCGTTGACGGCTTTTGCTGTTTCGCCATGTGAAGTTGCAGCAAACGACAATTTGGTTCTAATCATTCAAAAATCACCAACTGCTGCTGCTGGTGCGGATGCCACGATCTGTGAAGGAAGTATTTATCAGCTTTCGGGAACCGCCGAAAGTTATGAAACCATCGAATGGACAACTTCAGGAACCGGTACTTTTAGTTCGGCAACTATTCTTAACCCAATTTATACACCAGGTACTGAGGATATTTTGCTCGGATCGGTGACTTTAAGTCTGACGGCTTTTGCAGTTTCGCCATGTGAAGTTGCAGCTAACGACAATTTGGTTCTGACCATTCAAAAATCGCCAACTGCTGCTGCTGGCGCTGATGCCACGATCTGTGAAGGAGGTATTTATCTGCTTTCAGGAACCGCCGAAAATTTTGTATCCTTCGATTGGGCAACTTCAGGAACCGGTACTTTTAGTTCGACAACTATTCTTAACCCAATTTATACACCAGGTGCTGAGGATATTTTGCTGGGAGCGGTGACTTTAAGTCTGACGGCTTTTGCTGTTTCGCCTTGTGAAGTTGCAGCAACTGATAATATGATTTTATTCATTCAGAATTTACCAACCGTTGATGCCGGTGCTGATGCTTCAATTTGCCAGGGTGATAGCTATAATTTATCAGGAATTGCCACAATTTATTCGGGTATACTTTGGACAACATCCGGCGATGGCACTTTTGAAAATCCATTAAACCTTGCAACAATCTATTTCCCGGGAACAATTGATATAACAAACGGAACAGTTGACCTAACTTTATCCGCATCCGCACAACTGCCATGTACCGGTGAAGTCGCTGAAACTTTAACGCTCACATTACTACCTTTGCCAGAGGTTAATTTCGCGCCAATCGGATATTTTTGTCAGGATTCGCCACCTTACCAGTTAACCGAAGGCAGCCCGGAAGGCGGGATTTACAGCGGTCCTTTTGTTGTGGATGGCTGGTTCTACCCTGCAGATGCGGGTACTGGTACATTTTTACTCACCTACACTTACATTGATGAATTTGGTTGTGAGAATTCGGCCGGGCTTGAAGTTGACGTTCAGGACTGTACTTCCATTGATGACCTTGAGGAAAAATCTGTCTCGGTTATGCCAAATCCCGGAAACGGCAACTTCATGTTGCAATTCAGCGGAATTAGCGAAAGCAAATTTCAAATGAAAATCTATAATTCAACCGGAAAGTTATTGTTGGAGCAAGCCTTGCCATTAAATGAGAAACATAATTTTGCAATAGACCTAACTTCCGAGCCAAATGGAATATACTTTTTGATGCTTTCAAATGGGGATGAAACAATGATAACCAGGAAATTGGTGATTAGCAAATAGTTTTAACTGTAAAAAAAATCCAGCTTTTCAGGTATAATCTAAAAAGTAATAAGGCTCACAGTAATTTCATGGGGATTAAACAACAGGCCGGTTAAAAATTCGATTACAAAATATCGAAAATGTGGTTTAATGTTTTTGGAATAATATAATTTTAGCAGGTCAACTCTAGTTTTTTTTCGATTCTTTTGTTAGGAAAAAGCAGCACCGTAGGTGCGAAATTATGGTAGAACGAATTGTTGGACAGCTTTTTTTTAAGCCTCGTAGAGGCGATATTATTACTGATAAAATCATTCAACTGGATTCAAAATCCTTGCTATTGGAGTCTTATAATGTCGCCTCTACGAGGCTGCCATTTGTGT
>CAIYZW010000237.1 GCA_903930725.1 uncultured Bacteroidota bacterium | reverse complement strand
GGACTGACTTTTAGGCGACTAATGATAGCCGTATCGGGGATAGAAATAGTTAAATGAACCACTACTTTGCGGTTAAAGTAAGGTTCTATATCTTTTATTGCTTTACGGTTCACTATCATTCGTCGGTTAATGCGAAAGAAATCTTTTGAAGAAACGGCATTCTCAAATTGGTCGAGCGTTTTTACAATCTGATATTTTTCTCCATTAAAGTTAAATAGCGAAACTGCATTATCCTGATATATTACAAAAGCAATGTCAGTGACTTGTAGGGCTATTATTTTTTCGCGGTAACGCACCAAAAAACTTGTTTGTCGGGGAGTTACTTTAGGCAGTAAAGCGTCAAACAAAGCAGCATTCAGCGACGCATTTGCAAAATTGGCTTTCAATTGGTCCAATTTGCTAAATGCCAGCTCAATATCTTCCTCTTTAAATGGTTTCAGTATATAATCGATGCCACTGTGCTTAAATGCTTTGAAGGTATAATCATCGTAGGCAGTACAGAAAACTACGGGAACAGTTATTTCCACTTGTTTAAAAATCTCAAAACTTAGTCCGTCGGCCAATTGAATATCCATAAAAATCAAATCCAGTTTCGACTGATTTTTAAGTAGATAAACCACTGAAGCTTCAATACTTTCAAACACATTTACTACCAATCGGTCAGGATGCGCTTCAATCATATCGCAAAGCAATAAGGCGGTTTTCTTTTCGTCTTCTATAATTAATATGTTCATATTAAAATAATTTCATGGTCGTTTTGTAATGCGTTTTACTGTGCTCCTTTTGAATTCCATCTATTATTTCAAGCTGATTATAGCAACTTGTTATGTAGCTAATTCCCAGCCCAAATGATTCATCCGTGTTCTTTTTTGGTTGATAATTGTTTGAAACAGTAATAAGTGTTGCATCGGGTTGAGAAATCTGAATATTCAGCGGGTGTGCTTCCGAAACGATATTGTGTTTAATGCAATTTTCGACTAGCAACTGCAATGCAAACACCGGCAAATTGTATTGCAGAGATTCATCAATAATTTCGATAGTAACAACTAATGCATTTTCGTGTCTCAGATTTAACAAAAAGAGATAAGCCTTTAAAAATTCCAGTTCTTCTTTTAATGAAACTACAGGCGATTCGCGTTTATGAAGTATCTGACGATATACGTCCGATAGTTTTAGAATGTACTCTTCCGATTGAGCTTCGTTATTTCGCACCATCGACCGCAAGGTGCTCAAACTATTAAACAAAAAATGTGGATTTAATTGATTGCGTAGCAAATTAAGTTGAGTCCTCAAATTTTCCGTTTGCAGAGTGATGTTCTCTACACTAATTTTCTCCCGTTCTTTAGTGGAACGAATACTTTGAATTACCACAATATAAAATGACGTTGCCAATAATAATCTTAATCCCAAAATCCAGTCCCAATCTTTTCCTTGCACTCTTATGATGGGATTCATATACAGTTGCGCAATGATTGAAAAAGTAATTAGCATAAAAGAACAGACGCCAAACACCGAAAGCCATTTATAAAAAGGATTAGAGATGCTAAGTAGTTTTTCTAGAACTTTCCAAACCAGAATTAAAAAAACAGTGGCAGAAAACCATGTTCTGAGGCCTAGGTACCAATCAGGATGGGTATTAAAAGGGCTATTGGTAAGAATACTTAACCCGGGAAGAATTACCGAAATTATAATTGGCAGGTATTTTTCTGTTTTACTCATTGCAAAAAGGCGTAAAAATATGGCGTAAAGGTATAACAATATGATTAGTAAGCAATATTAATCTTTTGATGTAGATTGTTTGTGGGGAAAATGGCATCTTAGGAATAAAGAAACGAAAATGAATTTCAAGCTACAGCTCGTTCAAGAGGATTTGTAATTTGTAAGTGTACGGTACTTGAGGGCGGATTTAACAAAAGAAAACGACAAGTTGGTGTCCAAAATTAGAAGAAGAAATGAGGTGTGTAATTGGTTGGGCAGAGGAAAATGATATATCTGCTCTTTGACTAGGTATAACAAAGTTTATAAATGGAATAACTTGAAGCGGTTGGAAAATCGCTTGTC
>CAIYZW010000236.1 GCA_903930725.1 uncultured Bacteroidota bacterium | reverse complement strand
CGAAATTTTCAGCACTGGTGGCGAAACTGCCGATGTTGGCGACCTTGTGAGGACCATCATCGTTGATTCGACGGTTATTGCCCGGATGAAACGTGCCGAGGTAATTTCGAATTCAAATATCGCAGCCGGGAACGTGATTGTGGGGCTTGCTTCTTTTGGTCAGGCAAGTTACGAAAACCAATACAACGGCGGCATGGGCAGCAACGGCCTCACTTCGGCGCGGCATGATGTTTTTGGCAAAGATGTGGCCGGAAAATATCCCGAAAGTTTCGATCAGGCCATCCCTGAAAACCTTGCTTATTCGGGAAAATTAAATCTTACTTCAAAAACGGAAATTGAAGGAATTGATGCCGGGAAAATGGTTTTATCGCCAACCCGGACTTACGGTCCAATTATTTTAAAAATCCTCGAGGAATTCAGGTCCGAAATTTCAGGTATGGTGCACTGCTCGGGCGGAGGACAAACCAAAGTGCTTCATTTTACAGGAAATCTTCACATTATCAAGGATAATCTTTTTGAAACGCCACCTTTGTTTAAAATGATACGGCAACAATCCGGAACTCCGTGGGAGGAAATGTACAGGGTTTTTAACATGGGGCACCGGATGGAAATTTATACCAGCGAAAAAGTAGCTGAGCGACTGATTGTGATTTCGAAAGATTTTAATGTGGATGCCAGGATTATCGGCCATTGCGAAGCATCAAAAACAAAAAAGCTTACAATCAGGACGGAACATGGAGGTTTTGAGTATTTTTCTTAAACGATTATAATCTCAAACCTGGTTGGTTTTGAAAAACAAATCACAGTTTTTGTAAACTAAACCAGTGGTTTAACAGGAAGGGCGACAAAAAAAGTACTGCCAACGTTTTTCTTGCTTTCTACCCAGAGCGTTCCTTTGTTCTTTGCGACAAAATCTTTGCAAAGAGCTAGCCCAAGGCCTGTGCCAGATTCTCCGGCAGTTCCCGACGATGTGTGGTTAGCAGCAATATCAAAGAGTTTTTCTATTTCAAGGGCTTCCATGCCAACGCCACTATCCGAAATTTCGATGATTACTTTTCCGGGATATTCAGGCTTTTTGGAACATTGGATTTTTATTAAACCATTTGGTTTGGTGAATTTTATAGCATTCGAGATTAAATTCCGAAGTACAGTATTTATCATGTTGGGGTCGGCCCAAACGAATTTATCGCAGGTCTCGCCAATCTGAAGTTTGATGCTTTTAGCTTCTGCATTTGGTTTTAACAAGCCAAAGTTAAGTTTCAATAATATCGAAATATCCAGAAATTCGGGTTCGTAAGTAATTTTCCCAACCTGCATCCTGGACCAATCCAACAGGTTTGTCAGCAACTCAAAGGCACTTTCTGAAGAAGTTTTTATCGAGTTAATCATCGAAAACCGGTCTTCATCGGTAAATTCGTTCCATTCGTCGCTTAATAATGTCGAAAAACCAATGATGGCATTAAACGGATTTTTGAGATCGTGGGCTATAATATTAAAGAATTTATCCTTTGTTAAATTCGATTCGCGTAACATTCTTTCGGATTCTAGGATTAGCTGTTCCGATTGTTTACGGATTATCGAAAGGCTTATCTGTGGCGAAATTACTTCGAGCAATTTCAGATGATTTTCGTTAAAAGTATTGGCATTTTCGTAATTCTGAACAACCATAATTCCCACAATATCGCCTTCAACCAGTAATGGGATTCCTAACCAGACTTTAGCCAGTGAGCCTACCACTTTTATCTGACCTTCATCAGCCAGCACTTTTATTTGCTTGTCGGTGAGTAACATCGAGCGTTTGGCGTCAAAAACCAGGGAGCTGATCGTTTTTTCGGCAGGAAAAGTATCAAAATGATCTTTTTCGTCTTTAAAATACGACAGGCTAATTGTGTTGGAATCTTTGTTGTAAAGGGCTATAAAGAAGTTGCTTGTATCAATTATCCGGGATAGTTCGATACGGATATTTTCGAATAAGCCGTTCAAATCGTCAGAAACATTAACTGCCCTGGCAATGTTAAGCATTACCGAATTTGCATCTTCGGAGGCTTTGCGGTCGGTTA
Source organism: uncultured Bacteroidota bacterium (assembly GCA_903930725.1). Classification (GTDB taxonomy): domain Bacteria; phylum Bacteroidota; class Bacteroidia; order Bacteroidales; family 4484-276; genus CAJATL01. The sequence continues at coordinate 3,548 of CAIYZW010000236.1, read as the reverse complement.
TGTCGCGGGCAACCCAAATAACAACCTTATCGGAAACTGGTGAAATCTTGGCGTCAAACCAAATCTCAACACCGTCGATATTTAGCGCATACTCATATTTTATAGTTTCCTTGGTTTTGAGGCATCGCGATATTTCATTCAGATAGTTGTCGGCCTGTTCACTCGAAAAAAAATCAAATATGCTTTTCCCGAATAATTCTTCGGCTGGCCTTATCAACAGATTTTTTGCGGTTGGCGCAACAAAAACATATTTTCCTTCATTATCGAACATCATCACCAGGTCATCCATGGCCGTTATCAGCGAGAGCATTTCATTTTCGTTCCGGTCGAGGGCTGCCTGCTCAGCTTTTAGCTTTGTAAAATCTTCTAAACTTACAAAAACTCTGGAATAGTTTTGGCATGAACCGGGCGCAATAATCCATCTTACCCTTGTGTGCCTTAAATTCCCTTTCATGGTTTGGTAAACTGCCTCCGAAACGAATGATTTTTGATTGTTTGCAACAGCAAGAATCGAATTTAATTCAGCCTGCCTTGAAAGCTCAGAAATAATGATTTTTGAATTCTTTAAAATTTCCGCCTTATCAGCAGCTTCAAACATCTCAATTGTGGCTTCGTTTACATCAATAATTCTAAACGAATACCGGCATTTAAGAAACTCATCCGGGTTTTCGTTGAAATATTTCTCAAGATCAACAATGCCGGATTCCTGTAAACTATTCAAATGATGCTTAACCTTGGAAAAATCTATTTCCCACAGCGAAATTGGCGAATGCATGAACAATGTGCTGTATCTCTGGACGCTGTCGTTCAATTCTTTTTCATCATCTTTCCGCTCAGTGATGTCTTCAAGTGTCCCTTCGATTACAATATTTCCATCAATTACATCGGTGCGCACATGACCAAGAATCCTGGCGTCAAAAAAGTCACCGTTCTTTTTCCTGAAGACGGTTTCGAAACTAATCACCTTCCCCGATTTCATTGCATCCGCAATAAAATTAAGCCGAACCTCTGGGTTTGGATAAAGTTGCGATCCAATATCAGTTATTTTATCAATGGCTTCCTGTGGGGCATCATAACCCAGATAGCTGGCCATTTGGTTGTTCATTTCAATAAATCTACCTTCAGGCAGTGAACGGAAAACACCTAATGGCGCCGCATCAAATATCGAATGATATTTTTCTTCGCTGGCCGAAATTTCCCTGGCAAATTTTACCTTTTCCGAAACATCAACACCTACAAGCAACAAACCCGAATTGTTGTAATTATCAATTTTTATCCTGCTTCCCGACCATGATAGCGTTCTAAATTCGCCTTTACTGGTTTTTATTTCGGTTTCTCTGCCAAGGAATTGACGTTGTGCGGTAATCAGATTTACACATATTCTTTTTAACTTCAGGCCGGCAGCCTCTTTAAAAAGTACCGACCATTGGGTTGTAGTCCGCAAAAAGGCTGTGCGGCTATATCCGCTGAGGTTTTCAGCAAATTTGTTAAAAAAAATAACCTTTCCTTCACTATCAATAATTTCGAGCCATACGTTAATGTTATCCAAAACTTTGCAGATCTCTTCATTTTCAAAAACAACATCCGCTAAAAAGTTGGTATCTAATATATTATCCACTTTTAACATAATTAATAATAAAGGAAATTATATAGCTTTACGACGAAAATTTCCCAAATTTGATTGCCCAAAATTAGGTCTTATTGTAACATGGCAAAAAAAATTATCGAATTAAATGCACCTGGCAAGCATTTGTTCGATGAAGGATAAGAAACTAATAAAATGATTAATTTTGTACTGATCAAAACTTTAAAATATGAAAAAAATACTTGTCCCTGTGGACTTTTCAGATCATACCGAAACCGTTTGTAAGTTTGCGCTCGAAATTGCAAAAAAAGCCGGTGGCGAAATCCGTTTGTTTCACGCCTATTTTGATTACGTAATTATTGCCAGCAGCAGCTTCCCTTACTCCGTTGATACCAGCGAGATGTTTAACCAGGAAATGATGGTAAAAATCAGAGAAGAGGCAAAAACTGACCTTCAGAAACTTGAAGATAAGTTAGTTAATGATTTAAGCAATCAAAACATACGAAACGTAAGAGTGGTTTACACGCTTACCGGTGGCATACCTGAGGACGAAATTTTAAACACTGCCGAAACATACGACCCCGACATCATCGTAATGGGCACGCGTGGCAAGGGAAATAAGGATATTCTCACCGGTAAGGTTACCTCAAAAGTCGTAAAAAACGCTAAATGCCGCATTCTTACCGTGCCCATTAATGCTAAATATTCGGGATTCGAAAACATGCTTTACGCTACCAACTTAGCAAATGAAGACGAAAAAGACCTCCGGCGGCTTTTTGAACTTTTAATTACTTACAGGCCTATAATTCATTGCGTTCACATTAATATTGATAACGGCAAATTTGCCGATGAAGAACAAATGAATTCGCTTAAGGCCTATTTTGAAGATGAAATTAATGAAGGCAGACTGATTTTTAAGGTGATTGATAATGTTGATTTTCTTGAAGGTATTAACACTTATGTGAATGATAATCAAATAGATATCATAAGCGTTGTGCATCATCGTAAAGGATTCCTCAAAAGATTGTTTACAAAAGACCATACCCGTGAATTGCTTTTCCATTCCGACATTCCGCTTTACATTTTCCCGGGAAATCAGGAATAAAAAAATTGGCTCAACAATTATTTTCCCCTGACATGGTTTTGAACCCTGTCAGGGGTTTTCATACTTAGCAGGCGCTATATCGAACAATGTACTTATCTTTGACCACTAAATTTTGGATTTGAATTTCGCAGAAAACGAATGAAGCTCTCCGTAATTATCGTCAACTATAACGTAAAGTACTTTCTCGAACAGTGCCTTCATTCGGTGCGAAAAGCTTCGACTGGCCTTGATTGCGAGATTTTTGTGGTTGATAATAATTCGGTTGACGATTCGCTGAAAATGGTTGCCGTTAAATTTCCGGAAGTAAAAATTATTGCCAACACTATAAATTACGGTTTCTCGAAGGCCAACAATCAAGCCATCAACATTGCCACAGGTGATTACATTTTGTTGCTAAATCCCGACACAATTGTTGAGGACGACACCTTTGTAAAAGTTATTGGCTTTATGAATTCCCACCCGGAGGCCGGTGGCCTAGGCGTTAAAATGGTTGACGGAAAAGGAAAATTCCTTCCCGAATCGAAGCGTGGCCTGCCAACACCAATCGTGGCTTTTTATAAGATTTTTGGATTTTCGAGGCTTTTCCCAAAATCGAAAACCTTTGGCCAGTATCACCTGACTTATCTTGATACCGATAAAATTCATGAGGTTGACATACTTTCGGGGGCTTTTTTGCTTATCCGTAAAACGGTGATTGATATTATTGGCGGCCTGGATGAAGATTTTTTTATGTATGGCGAAGACATTGATATTTCGTACCGCATTACCAAAGCCGGTTACAAAAATTATTACTTCCCCGAAACCCGGATTATCCATTACAAAGGCGAAAGCACAAAGAAAAGCAGCGTAAATTATGTG
>CAIYZW010000235.1 GCA_903930725.1 uncultured Bacteroidota bacterium | reverse complement strand
CGTCTTTTTGCTTCCGTTGCACGTGCGACCTCGATGTCCTGAGCCTTTACTGCATAATCTGCCAGAATACTTATTTTGTTATCATTTTCTTCTTTCAATATCATCTCTTCAACTACTCCATGCTGATTAGTTTTTTGACATTCCTGTATGTTCCGGCCTGAAGACTGTAATAATACATGCCGGGCTGTAGTTGCGATGCATTCCAGTTGACCTCATAATTGCCAGGCTCTTTTACTTCATTTACAAGTGTTGCAACCAAATTTCCGGTCATATTATAAACCAAAAGTTTGGTTGTGATACCTTGCCCGCCTGATTCGTTTTGCGAATCAGTATTTCCAATCTGGTATTTAATTTTGGTAGTTCCACTGAACGGGTCAGGATAATTCTGCGACAGCGAAAATCCATTGGATGATTCCTGCCCTGCTTCAGTATTTCCCGGCTGGTTGCCAGTTTCACCCTGATCGGTTTGATTTGCGTTGGTTTTGTGCGGTTTATGATTATTAATACATGGGCGATTATATTGGACACCGCCATATATATTACACGTAGTAACCTGATATGTAACACACCAGGTTTGCTGATCTTCCCCTCCCTCGTGAAGCCACCAGTTTGTGGCAGCAGCATCTTCGGAAGGGAGCAACCAATACCATGTATAATTCAGTTTGGCTACATCACCAACATTCAAACATACATTAAGGTTTGATGTGGCAATAACTTCATTTTCGGTAGAAGTTTTAGTTTCCATTTCCCATTCAAAACTGCTTTCATTTTCAATCTCAATTTTGAAAATTTCACCAAACTCGAACTCTTTACCTATCGAAACAGTTTCTTTTGTAGATATGGTTTTTGTATGATCCGCTGTTATCTTAACACTACTGCTTTGAGGTGCACCCGGAACCCATGAGATACTACTATAATCATTGTTATAGCTATCAAAATAAATATTGCGGAGTGAATCAGTATAGCTGAAAGGATTTGAAGGATCCACATCACTTAATGTAACGGCTTCAGTATCATAAGCAGGATCACCCATATAAAAATAAGAAGTTGTGGTAAGCAGATGGCCTTGAACATCCTGAAGATTGTAATCTGCCCGCTTAACCGTTGGTTGAAATTTCAGATAATATCCAAACGCAAATTCATTAGCCTCTGCCGAGATCGAATATTCCTTGGTCGTCGTAGATCCATTACCCCATATTTTTCCAAATGCTGTGCTAACATTGAGGTTAAGCCCACCCATTTTGGTCTTTGTTTTCGTTGAATTTTCAATACTCATTTTCTTATTGATCTCAGTACTGTTCGATGATTTAAACTCCAGATTAGAAATATTATGATAATTACCATCATTAATATATGGATTAGCTAAAGGCATTTTATTTAGGTAAAAGGGAGGTGCCCCTTCGATATAGCCAAGATAATTAGTAAATGCAGGGTCGGTGAGTACTTGCGTTGTTTCAGATTTATAAACCAGTTTATCGGTTTCTGCCCAGGCAACGTTCATTGGATAATTCCAGTTATCGTATCCCCTGTAAACGAGACACATAAACTGCCGGATATTTTTTCCATCCGGTACCGGTAAAATAGTGGCAGTCAGGGGTATTTCCCTTGAAGCCCAGCAATGTTCTGGTGAATTTTGAGGAACCAGGTTTTTTTCAATTCTTCTCCATTCAGTGTCAGTTTCCTGTAATTGATAGCGCATAATCCTGTGATAAATATGATCATTGTCCTGTTCATCTTTTTTAAGAAATGCCTGTACGCATTCATGGGTGCTTGTAGGGTCAGGGATACAATTATCCGGGCAACCGCCGGGACAGGAAATGGTACCTACAGCCAGTGCGACTGATGAAAATCCGGTAATGTCGGTAATCATATTCGTTCGGAGATGCGTAAGCGTAACGCTGTCACTAAAGTAATAGTCCGCAGTATAAGGATGTTTGGAACTATCGAGCCAGGCGAATACAAGTTTTGACTTTTTTTTGGAATCTAATGTGAAAAAGGTTGAAACTGCTGATAACTGATCATTTTCACCATCGCTGTTGTTTATATTTACTTCGGTGGTAAAATGATTCCAGGTTTTGAGGTCTTTTGTCCAGTGTATCATAACATTCTGGTTATGATCATGTGTGATTACACAAAGTTTATCATCCAGAACAACTGCTGCCATACCATGACTGGTTGTATAACCGTGAAAATTACCTGGCACACCAACCGGAGTGAGCCATTTCCCTGTATTTTGCTTGTAAACCGAGTATTTCAGAAATCCATCACCGTAACTACTGATGTCCGAGACAAACAATAAAAGGCTATCCCTAAAAACTACTGCTGCCGGTTGCCAGGCATCATTATCAAAGTCCGTCAGGTTTTCGATAAAATCTTCCTTTTTGTAATCCCATTCAAAATTGGGTACCGTACCTTTATGGAATATTTTTCGGATTACAATATAATTGCTAATATTATTGTAATGGTAATTAACGAAATTGAACAGCGTGTCGCGATAATAAACTGTTGCCATATTTTCGGTTAAGTCTGCAGACATTGAGGCATCTACATCCTTTTGTACCCTGAAATTGTGATTTGTTACATTCCAGTCGGTGGCATACAGGCACGAATAAGCCATTAGCAAAATGGCGATGAGTTGGT
>CAIYZW010000234.1 GCA_903930725.1 uncultured Bacteroidota bacterium | reverse complement strand
TCTTGATATTGCCCGACTGACCATACCCATTTATTGAAATAAAACACAAAGTGAAAATGATAGTCTTGTAAATTGAATTTTTCATGATTTATTGTAACTTTATTTTTCAACAATTAAAGATTTTATTTCATTCATACTTATACTCCCTGAAGGATTAAATTCAGGCGATTTCATATATTCTGTCAAACTATACAACAGTTGTTTTGCCACCGGTCTGTTATGAATATCAATTGTCAAATCCATCGATGAAAAAATCAACATTCCTTTATCAGTTTTTGCTTCAAAAACTGAACATAACTTGCGGTTTTTCATAAAATTATCTACGTTCTCCACAATTGGAGTTGCCCCTTTTACAGAGTCAATACAAATGGTTTTCGATTTTTTGCACAAGTCCCACCATTGCCAATTGGTATGCATTTCGGTTGGGAAATTTGCGAATGCCGGATGATTTGGATTCATCAACAATCCCATGGTGCCTGGTTGGTCTGGAAAGTGAACCGGACTCCAAAAAACCTGCACAAACTTACCTTCCAAGCCAACAATATCTTCTTTTTTAGGACTATATAATACCTTCTTGCCTTTCGACAAACCATCAACTGCCTCTTTGTAATTGGCAGTAACCAAAATATCGGCTTTTTGCAGGTCTAATTTCTCAGGATAAACCCATATTTGCCAATTGTTTTTAATAGATGTATTTTCAATTTCGACACTGATTGTAAGCGATTTCGCATTTTTCACTTCGGATAAATTCATGTTTACCTTGCCAATGTCATTATTTACACCAATAATTAAGTCCGAAAGTAGCGTTGAACCTTGATTAAGAAGGGTTTTCCCATCGGTAATTTTCCAGATAAGTTTTTTGCCTTTCAGCACTTCGTTTCCATAATTGGCTATTTGAATATCGGCCGTAAATAGTTCATTGTTGGTATAAGTAGCTTTCGAAAATCGTAAAAGTGGCACAACGGGCGAACAAAACATTCTGAATTCATTGTCTTTAATCAATCCTTTGCTGTCCCAAAATGCATCGAGCAAACCAACCAAAGCAGTTCCTTGTCCGGGAAAATCGTGCAAATCGAGCAATTGAAAACCACTAATGCCTTTTGTTTTCAAAGCACGTTCAATTTCTTCTTTGTACAGAATTGCAGCGAGTTTGCCCGAAGCCATCAGGTAATCGTTCGCTTTCGAAAGCAATCCTTTGTTAGTCAAATCGGCTTTTACTGCTTTAAAATTCAGAGGGTCGAGCACGCCGGTGTATTTTTTAATTTCCGCAAGATTCGGATATACAGCGTATTGACCAATTTCATGTGTGATAAGTGGCACAGTCATTCCTTCGACAGAAGCTAAATAATCTTTTGCAAAAGTGGGTGGTTCGGCATCGAAGACACCTTGTCCGCGCACCCAACCTTTTTTGGTAGTTTGGGTAATGAAAAAATCATCTTCCGGTTCCGGCCATTGTCCATGCCCTTTTTCGAATGTAAATGAAGTAGCAGTATAAAGATGGCGTTTATCCTTGTTTTTTAGAATCTTTACAAAGTTATTGAGATACGAAAAATCAGGCTGGAGTTCATTACCGATACTCCAAAAACAAAATGACGGGTGGTTTCCGTACTCGCTAATAATCCGGTCGGCTTCCTGGGACAGAAACCGATTCATTGCCGTGTCTTTATTCACCGTAAGCGACCACAAAGGCAATTCCACTTGCAGATAGAAACCTATTTCGTCGGCCACCTGAAAAGCTGCTTTTGGAGGACACCACGAATGAAACCGAAGGTGATTCAATCCCCATTTACGAGCATTGGCAAACACTTTTTCCCAGCCTTCTTTTTCCATTGGCGGATAACCTTTTAACGGGAAAATGGAGCATTCGAGCGTTCCTCGCAGAAAAAGTGACTGCCCATTTATTTGCAAAGCCGAATTACGATTTGTAACTTGTCGCATCCCAAAGTTTAGCGCTTGAGCCGCACTGTTCTTTTTCCAACTCAAGGTAGTGGTTAAAGTATAAAGATGTGGTTTGAACTCGTCCCACAATTGCATGTCATCGCCTAAAACATACTCATTTTCAACAATAGAACCTGACGGTTGTATTGTAACAGGCATTGTTATTGTCTTGAAAGAAAGATTATTATCTTTTACGGCAAACTGCAAAGTTGCTTTCTGTTTTTTACCAGTGAGGTTTGCGGCTTTCACTACAATACGAATTGATTTTTTTGTAACATCAGGATAAACCTGTACGTTTTCAATCCTCACTTTATCGGTTATCACACATTGCATTTCGCCCAACACACCATTCCACATTATTTGCGTTTCGTTGGTGTAAGCATGTGCCATATTATTAACACTGATATCGTACTTTTTTCGATTATCAATGGTTAGCTCTATTTGATTCTCGCCTTCGCGCACATAATTCGA
>CAIYZW010000233.1 GCA_903930725.1 uncultured Bacteroidota bacterium | reverse complement strand
ACCGAGCCATGGGCTCGCACCGGCACATTTTAACAATCCGTCATCTCCTAAAAAAAATGCCCCGATATAATCTCCCGGGTTAAGCGGGATAGTATTTATCCTCGGGTTCGATGCGAGCATTATGATCAGAAAATGTGGATTCAAATCGCCTGCGGTATTCACAGGTACATTCCAAATGGGTGGATATGGATAATTATTCAAAATTATATTCCCTTTTGGGAAAAATAATGTGGAATCAAAATACTTTGTCGAATCAAAATTGAGTGTTGATTCCAACATAAAGTCTTTCCCGGATTCTGGTAACGTTTGCTTCTTCAGGTTCCCACCCAAATTTCTTTCGGTTGATTGTAAATAGCCGGTAAACAAGAACTGTAATACCACAATCAAAAAAAACACTCTGCCTGTTGACGAGTAAAAATTAGAATTCATAATTTCCCCTTTCCCTTTTGTTATGTTAAAAATCTGCAACCATTCCCCAATGATCGCTTTGGTTGATTTTTTAATAATGGTTGAAAGGGTTTACTAAAACTCAAAATTCAAAAAAATCTTTGTTATTTCCGCTGTAAAGATAATTCAAATATATTCTTTTGGTTACAATATTTTCCTATTTTTGGAAATCTATTTTTAAAAAACAGGCTATTTAAGTAATTATTAATGAGTTATTTGATATTATTTAACAAATAAAAATTGAATTTTTGACCTTAGCAACAATAACCTTGCCGTACATAATTTTTTTCTATATTTAATCTTAAGTTCATTGCTATCACTGACTATTCTGCTAACATTCATTTCATTTGCCTGTTACTTCTAATCCTTTAGGTTTTAACCTTTTTACATCCTAATGGAACGAATTTTCGTCAAAAAAAATCAACTTCAATTTTCCTCTTTCTTCTACAAAATTCATCTGTCATTTCGGTCAATTATCTTACACGTCTTCAATAATTTAATGCCACAATTACTTGTGTTATTGCTAAACTTTTATCAAATTCAGGAGAGTACTAATTATTGTTTACCTGCATTAATCAAAATATATATATATTTTATGCATGTATGAATCCTGAAAGCCTTCATGGTTTTGGCCTGAAAATTTCAGATACAAAAACCACATGCCCTATTCACACAAGTCAATGTTATTTTTATGTAAACAATTAAAACGAATTCCCCCAATTTGAAAGTAAATCAAATATTGCTCACAAAATAAAAAAATGTACACCAGATTTTTCCGTTTTTTTTCATTTAAATAGCAATTTATACTTTTTTTAAATAAGAGTTTATGTCGTTCATCCTGATAAAACACCATCCCATAAAAGCAGAAAAGCCCCGGGAATCCCGGGGCTTTTAAATATAAAATACTCTAATTGACTAATAATTAAAAACCTCTTCGAGTGTCATTTCCTGTGTTTTTCCAATTTTTTGAAGGGTAGTTGTGTTTAATGCGTTTTTGTTGCCCAGCACCAGAAAATTGTACTTCAAATCCTTAATGTGCTTGTTAAAAAAGGTGGTTTCAAATTCGCTTAGAGTGATGGTTTGCATGGATTTATAAACATTCTGCCTGATGTCGAAGTTGATTCCCTGATCGAGATTTGCAAGATAAGTCCAGAAAATTCTATCCTTAATAATCCTTTCGGTGTTGATTCTTTTGATGATTGATTCCTTGGCGAGTTCAAATTGTTTTTCGGCCAACGGCATTTTATTCATCAACTCGAGCATTGCATCGGTGGCGATTTTCAATTTATCAGCCTGAGTTCCGACAAAACCATAAACAACGTTGTTCCGGTCATTCTTACCAGGTATCGAAAAACTGGCAAAAGCACTGTAAGCCAATGCTCTCGATTCTCTAATTTCCTGAAAAACAATCGAAGACAACCCACCTCCAAAGTACTCATCAAATAATTCTGCCGGCGGGATTAATGCTGCATCATAGGGGGCTGCTTTTGAAACCATTAAAATGTTTGCCTGAGCCATGTCGTAGTTTACAAGAAAAACCTGATTTTGAGCATTATCAATTTGAGGGTAAATTGTTGGAGCGGGAATTTCGCTTAATGATGCCGGCAATTTATGATATTGAGCAATTTGCTGACGGGCATTATCAAAACCAGCCGGACCATAATAAAATACTTTATGTTTAAAAGAAGTCATTTCGGCAATCAGTTTGGTTAAATCGGCCGGGTTAATACTTTTTAGCTCGTCAGCGGATATGATATCGCGGAAAGCTGAGTTGTTTCCGTAGATTCCAAAATTAAGCAAACCTCCCCATAAAATGGCATCTTTATCGAGTTTTGCATCAGTCCTGTCTTTTAACAGGCCATCAACATAATCGTTGTACGATTTTTGGTCGGGTTTGGCGTTGGCCAAAAGATGTTCGAGAAGCTCGATGCCCTGGTCGAATGACTTGCTTAAGCCTGTGATGTAAACGTAGGAGCGTTCGTTGCCCGCGTTTACACCAAACGAAAGTCCGAGTTTAAAAAATTCCTGTTGCAGTGCTGCCGGTGTGTATTTATCGGTTCCGATAAAGGGCAGATAGTTTACTGCCAAAGGGAATAATTTATTGTTGTTTTTGCCCATATCGAGAATGTAGTTGAGCCGGAAGATTTCGTTGGATTGGTTTTGGATATAAAACATATCAACGCCGGGAACCAGTTCGGTTTTTTGGATTTCTTTTTCAAAATCAATAAAAACCGGTTTAATTTCCTCTGGCTGGATAGCTGTAAATTCCTTGTAAAACTCAGATTGATATTCACGGTTGATGGGAACTGCTGTAATAGGAGGCTTTTCAACTTTTACCAAATCGTTATTTTGCCCGATTTTTTTATAAACTACCACGTAGTTGTTGCCGTATTTTTCATTGGCAAATTTCACAAGCTCGTCTTTAGTAACTTTTTCGAGTTGATCAATAAATTTAAGCCGGTCGGAATACGGGATACCTTTTGTAAAGGCATCTACGTAAGTAAAAACCCTGCTGAAATTGCTTTCGGTGCGGCGAATCTCGGAAAGCCTCATGTCGTTAACGATGGCCTGCAACATCCAATCTTCAAACTGACCTTTTTTAACTTTTTCGATTTGCTCAAGCAACAAATCTTTGACTTCTTCGAGGGTTTGTCCTTCGCGCGGGTAGCCGTAAAATCCCTGCATTCCATAATCTTTTAAAAATTGGGCATAACTGCCCGCTCTTAATACTTTTTGCTGCTGGACGAGGTCAAGATCAATCAGGCCGGCCTTGCTGTTGCTTAGGATATTATCAATAAGTGTAACATATTTCTGATCGTTGGAGTTGTCGCCATCAAAGCGAAATGCCAGCTGAACATTTTCCACATCCGGACCAAAAACCTCTTTTACAACATTGCCGGTAATAGGTTCTTCCTTTGGTAAAGTATTT
>CAIYZW010000232.1 GCA_903930725.1 uncultured Bacteroidota bacterium | reverse complement strand
CACTACTTCAAAAAATCGGCCTTGCCAACGAAAGGTTTCTCGCAGATAATCAAAAAGATACCGACAGTATCATCGCCGAAATATTAACATTGAAGAATAACTTTCCCGGTTTTAACGACAGCGAAGTCGAAAATGCCTTTGCAGGATTGATGAAATCATTTGAAACCGACGAGTGCGGTACACTCAAAAGCAGTATTACCCGCCGGACCGATGAGACGATTCAATTGCTTGGCGCTAAAATGTATCACGAAGCCGACCTGATCCTCAGTCAGTTGCTACTCGAAATCCAGTCAGGCAAAGGTTGTTTGGTTAATGATTCGATCCTGAAATCGTTGCAGGCCAATTACAACGATGTTTTCGTTTATTATCGCCTCCTGATTCAAACCGAAGAGAAATATTCTAAAAATGATTTCCAGGGGGCAATCGAAATTCATCTGAAAGCCGAGAATTGTTTTTACCAGAAAAATATTTATCGCTTCGACGAAACTTACCGGTCCATCGAGGAGTTTATCACGGCAAAGTCAAACCCGGGGCTTAATTCCACGGCCATCGGATATTACAGCCGCAAGCAGGATTACCGGAAAATGATAAGCCTTTTTCATCTGTTTCTCCAAAATGGGTTTGACATCGGAAAATACGATTCATACCTCTCCGAAGCAGGTACAGCCATGGCTTTGGCCGATAAAGCGAGATTCCCGCAAAGCGACCCGATTTTCATGCTCGAAAAGCTGAGCCTGGGCAAACAAGACTTTCAGCCATTTAAATCGGCCTATATAAAAGCTTGGAAAAACAAAAAAGATTTATAAAGTTGGTTGTACTTTCTAAATTTTATTGGATATTTGCCAACCATAGCGTTAACGAAAAGACAGGAAAATCATGAAGCAGAAATTATTACTCATCAGCAATTCGACAAATTTTGGAGAAGTCTATCTGGGCTGGCCGCGCGATTTTATCGGCGAATTTTTAAAGCCCACAGGAGTAAAACGGATTTTATTTATCCCGTACGCCGGTGTTGGCATGTCCGCCGAAGGATTAAACGAATCATTTGATGTTTACGAACAGCGTGTTAACGCAGTTTTTAAAACTCTGGGTTACGAAATTTATTCCATTCATCACCAAAAAGATGCAGTTGCTGCTGTAAATCAAGCCGATGCAATTGCCGTCGGTGGTGGAAATACTTTTCATCTGGTTTACCTGATGCACAAAATGGGAATTATGGAAGCGATCAGAAACCGCGTTCAGCAAGGGATTCCTTACATGGGATGGAGTGCCGGCGCCAATGTGGCCTGCCCTTCGTTAAAAACCACCAACGACATGCCCATCATTGAACCCGAAAGTTTTGACTGCCTCAATTTAGTTCCTTTTCAGATAAATCCGCATTATCTCGATGCAAATCCCGCCGGCCATGGTGGCGAAACCCGCCAGCAGCGCATCGAGGAATTTTTGCTCGTAAATACTCAAACCACCGTTGTGGGACTTCGAGAAGCGACTTTACTCGAGGTTGAAGATGGTAAAATTGAGTTAAAAGGTTCAAAGCCAATGCGTGTTTTCAATTTTATGAAAGAACCAACCGAATTTGCCCCCGGAGCTGACATAAATTTCCTTTTAAAATAGCCAATGACAAATTTCTGGGATTCCCGCTTTGGAGGGGAAGATTTTTTGTACGGCAAAGAACCTAATGAGTTCTTTGCCGGTTTTTTATCAACTATCGAAACTAAAGGCAAACTCCTTTTACCTGCCGAAGGTGAAGGCCGGAATGCCGTGTTTGCTGCAAAGTTGGGTTGGGACGTAACTGCCATTGACAGCAGCGTGGTTGGTCGCGAGAAGGCACTCAAATTTGCCGAAACCGAAGGTGTTTCGATGAATTATGAAATTCTTGATCTCATAAATTTTGAAACCCGACCTGAACAATATGATTTTATCGCCATCATTTTTGGACATTTTCCTTCGGCTTTCAGGCAGGAATTACATCATAAGTTTACAAAGTCGTTAAAAAAAAGTGGCCATATTCTCATCGAAGCTTTTACCAAGGAACAGATCCAAAACACTTCCGGAGGGCCACAGGATCCCGACATGCTCTATTCTACCGCTTTGCTGGAGGCGGATTTTCCTGAATTATCCATAAAAAAACTTACGCACGAAAAGGTTTTCCTTAACGAAGGCCGACATCATGGATTGGCAGATGTGGTGAGGTTTATCGGAACCAAGGCTTGAGTTAGAGCAGGCAGTCGCCAGTGGGGAGCTGTTTACCAATCTTCCATCTTTCCATTCTTCATACATTCCAATCTTCCATTCTTCCAACATTCCAACATTCCAACATTCCAACATTCCAATCTTCCTTTCTTCCATTCTTCCTTCCTATTGTTTTAAAGATTTTTTTACTTTTACCTCTTCAATCACAAATCAAAAATCACAAATCAAAAATCAATGGAGGCCTTATGAAAAAACATTTTTTACTGTTATTATTACTTTGCTTTTCGATCGTAGCTTTTGCTCAAACCTACGTGGAACTTACCGAAAACATGGAGATTCCATCGAATTCAAACATCAAAATTCTGGGAGGAGCTTATGTTTTTGGCGATTATCAGCTGGACGGAGTTATTAAAATTGTAGGTAAAGAAAACATCGTAATTGACGGCGACAGCGTAACTGTGCAGGGTGGCAATTTTGCCGGTTATATGATCAACATCGAAAATTCCACCAACATCATCATCAAAAACTTCGATCTGGTAAATAATTACAAATATGCCGTCAGTTGCCTGAATTCGCACGACATCATGATCGAAGGAAATAACTTTTCTCATAATAAAAAAGACACTACCGGATGGATTCAAATATGGACAACATATACCGCTGCGCTTGGTGGCGGGGTTTTGTTTTATAACTCTTCGCGCCTGGATGTCCACAATAACCTGATGACCCAGCAAAACGACGGCGTTGCCATGTACCAGTGCGACAGTGCCGTCATTTACAACAACATCATGAACTGGAATTGTGGCTTTGGCGTCCGGATGAATTT
>CAIYZW010000231.1 GCA_903930725.1 uncultured Bacteroidota bacterium | reverse complement strand
GAAACTTTAATCCAGTCGCGCAGGATTGCAAGCATGGAAAACCCGCATCTGGCGGCGATGAGTTATGAAATCACGCCGTTGAATTATTCGGGCAAAATCACCGTAAAATCAAGCCTCGACGGAAATATCATAAACGCGGGAGTTGAGCGGTACAAACAGTTGAACCAGCAGCATTTGTCGCCAGTAGAAACCGGTGGCAATGGCGCTGAAACATATTTGGTTGCCCGCACAACACAATCAAATATCGAAATTGCCGAAGCAGCTAAATTGAAAATCTTTAGCAATGGGAAGGAGGTTCATCCCGAAATTTCCATCCAAAACCAAACCGGTCGGGTTGATTCGCAGTTTAGCGCCGATCTTTCTAAAAATGACATCTTAAAAGTCGAAAAAATTGTCGCCATTTTTACTTCCGTAGATAATCAAAACCAGCCAGCACTTGAGTTTGCGAGAAAAGCCGTTGCGGCGGCTCCTTCATTTTCCGAAATTTATAAAGCAAGCGCTAAAAAGTGGGAAGAAATCTGGAGTAAAATTGACGTTGTCATCGAAGGCGACCGCATGGGGCAAAAGCTGATGCGCCTGCATTTGTACCATCTCATGGTTTCATTTTCTGATCACAACAAAAATATTGATGCCAGCATTACAGCGCGTGGTTTGCACGGCGAGGCTTATCGCGGCCACATTTTCTGGGACGAATTGTTTATCCTGCCGTTTTATGCCCTCCATTTTCCCGAAGCTGCAAAAGCGATGCTGATGTACCGTTTCCGCAGGTTGGACAAAGCCCGCGAATATGCCAAAGAATATGGTTACAAAGGCGCCATGTTCCCCTGGCAAAGTGGCAGCGATGGGCGCGAGGAAACCCAGGTAATCCACCTCAACCCGCTGACAGGCGAGTGGGGCGACGATTACAGCTCGCTGCAACGCCATGTTTCGCTGGCCGTGGCTTACAACATTTACGAATATTTCGTCATCACAGGGGACAGTGATTTTATCAGCGGTTTCGGGGCTGAGATGTTCCTCGAAATCTGCCGTTTCTGGGCAGGCAAATCTGTTAAAGATACCTCCACCGGCCGTTTTTCGATTAAAAATGTGATGGGTCCTGACGAATTCCACGAAGCCTACCACGACTCCACCGAAGGAGGCCTCAAAGACAACGCCTACACCAATCTGATGGTGGCCTGGGCTATGGAAAAAGCCTTCGAATTGTGGGAAGATTTGGGAAAAGATAGCCAGGAAAAGCTGAGTTCAAAAATTAATCTTGGAAAAGAAGAATTTGCCACCTGGAAGGAAATTTCGAGCCACCTTAAAATAGTAATCGAAAATGAAATTCTGGCTCAATACGATGGTTATTTTGAGCTTAAAGAGCTGGACTGGAATTATTTCCGTGAAAAATACGGCAACATTTACCGGATGGACCGCCTGCTGAAAGCCGAAGGAAAAACGGCCGATGAGTACAAAGTTGCAAAGCAGGCCGACACATTGATGACTTTTTATAATCTTCCCGAAGAAGAGGTTACCAAGATTCTCAGCAAATTAGGTTACCACCTCAAAGCAGATTATTTACGTCAGAATATGGAATATTATCTTCAACGGACTTCTCACGGATCAACGCTTTCGCGGGTTGTACATGCTCAGTTAGCCAACATGATCGGCGATAAAAAACTGAGCTGGGAGCTTTACAGCGATGCACTTTCGAGCGATTACAACGATATTCAGGGTGGTACCACCGGCGAAGGAATTCATGCCGGGGTAATGGCCGGAACGGTGTTGGTAGCTCTGCAAACCTACGCTGGTGTTGATGTTCGCTCAGGCAAACTCGTGATAAATCCAAACCTGCCCAAAGCCTGGCGAAAACTGAGTTTCAATTTCAGCCTCGGACAAGACCACTTTGAAATTTCGGTCAGCCACAAACTTTTGGAAATCAGATTTTCAGGACTATCGGCGAAGTTGGAAATCAGTGTAAACGGCGTCAAACATTTCCTTACCAACGGAATCTCTACAACCATTGCCCTGCAATAAATCTTCGATGGTTTTGTTTTGATTGTCTTAAAATTGATATTTGAGAGGAAAATATGCTGAACGATTTAATTACCGTAACGCCGCTTCACGAAAATGCAGCAAAATTGATTTTGGACAGGATTTTGGAAATAAGAAAGGATTCGCCAAAAGAAAAGATGATTGTGACCATTTCCGGTGAGGTAGGTTCTGGAAAATCAACGGTTTCGGTGGTGCTTGCGCGAATTTTGAAACATCAGGCAATCCGTTCCAAAATCATTGATTTGGACGATTATTATAAAATCCCGCCACTCAAACGCCGCGAATGGCGACTGAAAAATGGCATCAACAGCATTGGTTACGACGAATACGACTGGAGCAGGGTTAAACAGAATATTCTGGATTTTAAAGAAAACAAAACTTCGACAATGCCTTGTGTTGATTTAATTACGGGCTATGTTGACGAATTGAAAACCAACTTCGAAGGTGTTGATATGCTGATCATCAACGGGCTTTATTCGTTAAAAATCGAAGAGGCCGACTTCAAGGTTTTTATCGAATTAACCTACGATGAAACCCGCGATGCCCAAAAATACAGTCAGAAGGAAAACATTGACGCCTACCGCCTTCAAGTGTTGCAACGCGAGCATGAAGTTGTACAATCGTTAAAATCGCACGCCGAATATTACATTGATTTCGACCAGAGTTTGTATCATTTGTAAGACGGGAATAATGGAAGAGTGGAAAAATGGAAGAAATTCACCACTGAGGCATTAAGGACACGAAGGAAGTACTAAGAAAGAAGATTGGAAGAATGGAATGTTGGAATGTTGGAAGAATTTTTAAATAAACGAATACTATGCGCTTAGCGCTCTGCGCTTTGCGAAAAAAATCACAAATCACAAATCACAAATCATCATGT
>CAIYZW010000230.1 GCA_903930725.1 uncultured Bacteroidota bacterium | reverse complement strand
GAGCCTTTTTGAGTATGGCAAAATCCCACCACAGGCACTCGACCTCGAGGAGGCTGTTTTGGGTGCTTTGTTGCTGGAACAAAATGCGTTAAACGCGGTTATTGATTTTTTGAAACCCGACGTTTTTTACACCGAAGCCCACAAACGGATTTATTCGGCTATTCAGGACTTGTTTACAAAGCAGCAACCCATCGACCTTTTAACAGTTACGCATGAGCTAAAAACAAAAGGCGACCTGGAGCTTGCCGGTGGCCCTTTTTATATTGCCCAGCTTACGAGGCGTGTAGCTTCGGCGGCAAACATCGAATTTCATGCACGTATCATTACCCAAAAATTTATTCAGCGGAGGTTAATCGAGATTTCATCCGAAATTTCCAAAGAAGCTTTTGAAGATACCGCCGATGTTTTTGACATGCTCGACCGCGCCGAACAGAAACTCTTTTCGGTGAGCGAAAATAACCTACGCCGCGACCATTCCAACATGGCCACGCTTGTAGCCGAGGCCATCAAAAACATCGAAGCAGCCAAAAACCACGATGGAACTTATCGCGGCGTACCTTCAGGATTCTCCAAACTCGACCGCGTAACGGGTGGCTGGCAGAAGTCTGATCTGATTGTTATCGCCGCAAGGCCGGGTATGGGTAAAACGGCTTTTGTGCTTTCGATGGCCCGCAATATTTCAGTTGATTTTAAACGACCCGTCGCTATTTTCTCGCTCGAAATGGCCGCTGTGCAGTTGGTAACACGGCTTATCGCTTCCGAAACCCATCTTGCAGCCGACAAGCTTAAAAAAGGCGAGCTGGCGGATTACGAATGGCAGCAAATGCACTCCAGGATAGGCAGGCTGGTCGAGGCGCCGCTCTATATTGACGATACGCCCGCCCTTTCCATTTTCGAGTTGCGCGCCAAAGCCCGCCGCATGAAGCAACAATACAACATCGAAATGGTGATTATTGATTACATCCAGCTTATGCAGTCAACCGGCGACAGCAAAGG
This sequence comes from uncultured Bacteroidota bacterium, assembly GCA_903930725.1. Taxonomy (GTDB): domain Bacteria; phylum Bacteroidota; class Bacteroidia; order Bacteroidales; family 4484-276; genus CAJATL01. The sequence continues at coordinate 2,771 of CAIYZW010000230.1, read as the reverse complement.
AAACCGCGAGCAGGAAATCAGCAATATTTCGCGTTCGCTCAAGAGCCTCGCCAAAGAACTCGACATTCCCATCATCGCGCTGTCCCAGTTGAACCGCTCTGTCGAAACGCGCGGTGGCCTCAAAAAGCCTATCCTTTCCGACCTTCGCGAATCAGGCGCCATCGAGCAGGATTCCGACATGGTGCTCTTTATTTACCGTCCCGAGTATTATAAATTCGACACCATGGACGACCAAAATCAAACGCCCTCCAAAGGCAAGGCCGAACTGCTTATCGCAAAACACCGTAACGGCGCCCTCGAAGACATCCGCCTGCGCTTTATTGCCGAATTTGCCCAGTTTGCCGACGACGACGATGGCACCTACAACCCCGACGAAGGGATGCGTCCCAACGACGGTTTCGAGAACAACAGTTACACTGTTCCTTCAAAAATGAATCTCGATGTGCCCGACGATTCCGATGGTTTTGAAAAAGAAAACTATCCCGATTCTTTTCTAAATCCAAATGGAATGTCGGATAAAACGCCGTTTTAATTCACAATTAGAAACTATTTATTTAGGAAATATATCAGATTAAAGCAGAATAGTAAATCGAAGTGAGATGTTGACAGCCGGGCGAAATTATCTTTAGCTTTGACGAAATAAAAAGCGGATAAATCTTGATTGATTTAATCAATAAATTAATTCTATGCATTTTAATTGTTACTCATCAGCAGTCTGGAATTTAAAGTTATTCCTGTTATCAAAGTTTACACCTGGTTGATTGGATGGCTGTAGCAATATGCTATACCCTGCATAAACACAACTTCAACTGACATTTTATCACAACTTAATTTGGAGAAGGAAAAAAAATGAATTTAGAAGAAAAGGCAATTTCACCTGACTCACCAAACGATAGATATACTGGAAATCATAGCCATCCCCATTGGTCGTTTGATATTGAGTTTGTAGCTTACCAAAGATTTGATAACAAATATGATTTATTCATCTTTGCTAACGAATTTCTTAATGAAGAATTCGAGAAATATCGTGTTGATAATTTTCATATCTTTATTAAAACTTTGAATTCACGTGATGAAATGGAAAATATTTGCGATGAAGTTATGATTAAATTAGGTGATGATTTTCGGGTTGTGCCATATTATCGGGAAAAGAATTCCAGGATTATATGCGGCAGAATAGTTACTTACTTAAAATCAATAAATTCGATGGGAATGTATTTACATTCCGACAATAATGATTGGGAGCTTAAAATAAGAAAAAAAGATTTTGATAATGCTTCAAAAATTGTTAAAAGTAATATATAGTGGCAAAAAGCCCAATACATTTGCAAACCGCTTTGCCGGGCTTCATCCATTTGCAAATAGGCTCCAGGGATGAACCAAACCGAGGTTTTTGAGCCATTGAACGTTAACCAAATCCACCAACCCTCCTATAAAAACCTCGTAGAGGCGACATTATCCAACCATCAAATCCGCGCCAATCCGTCCAATCCGCGTCATCTGCGTTCTATTCCACCTCCTGAGCACTGTAGGTGCGGCATTATGGTAGAAAACATCCAACCCCAATTTTTAAAAGCCTCGTAGAGGCAACATTATTAAAGTTTTAAAATCTCACTCAAGAGATTGAGTTTCTCACTCAAGAGATTCAATTTCTTGCTCAAGAGATTCAATTTCTCACTCAAGAGATTCAATTGCGAGCTCAAGAGATTCAATTGCGACCTCCCGAGATTCAATTGCGACCTCCCGAGATTCAATTGCGATCTCCCGAGATTCAATTGCGAACCCAAGAGATTCAATTGCGAACCCAAGAGATTCAATTGCGAACTCAAGAGATTCAATTGCGAATTATTGAATATCAAATTTTCAAACCGTTAAACCAAATCCCCCTAACCCATTTTCTCCAAGCGCCGTAGGTGCGAAATTATGGTAGAAAACACCCCCAACCACCTACAATAGCCTCGTAGAGGCGGCATTATTAAAATATAAAATCAGCGTAAATCCGTCAAATCCGCGTCATCTGCGTTCCATTTTAAATCATCCGTTTAAATTTTCTTAACAGCGCTTCAGGCAATATTTTAGCCCGGTTTCCATTAATATACCTTTAAACAAAACAAACATCAACAATGAAACGACTTTTACTCATCATCATAATTGCCCTCACGTTTTCGTCTATTCATGCCGCCTATTTGCTTGTGCCGATGGACGAAACCCAGAAAAATCACCTCAAAGCATACGGCATCGCCTACTGGGTGCTCGAAAGAGATGTGGAGGTAAGCTGGTTGCTCAACTACCGTGGCGGCAGTTTTATGATTCAGTTTCACAAAGACATCGAAAACGAATGTATCATCCGAGGTGTTTCATACGAAATATTGGCCGATGTGCAGGCCGCTGCCGTCATTCAGGAAATATCCAATCCCGAAGTTAATCAGGATGAAGTCAAGTTACAGAAGGCTCCAAAGATTGCTGTTTATTCACCAAAAAATAAACTTCCGTGGGATGATGCCGTAACCCTGGCTCTTACCTACGCCGAAATACCATACGATGTAGTTTACGATGGCGAACTGATGCAGGGATTGCTTCCGATGTACGATTGGCTGCACCTGCACCACGAAGATTTTACGGGCCAATACGGCAAATTCTGGATGTCGTTTAAAAATGCAGCCTGGTATCAGGAAGATGTAAGGCTTAGCGAAGAAAGCGCGCGTAATCTGGGATTTAACAAAGTATCCGAATTAAAACTGGCTGTTGCAAAAAAGATCCGTGATTTTGTT
>CAIYZW010000229.1 GCA_903930725.1 uncultured Bacteroidota bacterium | reverse complement strand
TGGGTGATGGCTGTCCCAATGCCTTGCCTCCTGTAATGTTCGTCAACAATGATATTCCCGGCCCATCCGGCATTTCCATTAAAAACACCGTTGCCAACAGCAATAATTTTGCCTTTGGTTTTGGCCACGAAAGCAAAAAAATGATCCTTCCCAAAATGTTCCGACAAAAACGACTCCAGGTCAAAATGCCAGTCAGCGGGAGCAAAACCTTTAAGCTGGCTTATTTCGGCCTCATTTAGTGGTTTGATATGGAAATTATCGTTCATCCGGGTTATCCTGAAACAACTTTTAAAATTAACGAAAGGCCAAGCAAAGCCAGCAAAGAATACACCCAACGAAAGAATTCTTCAGGATCGAATTTCCTTTGGAGCCATTCGCCGGCATAGAAACTGATTAAAACCAGCGGCAGTCCTCCCAGAAAATATATTAAAACCTTGTTATCAATATTCCCCGAAACAAGATGCCCGCCAACCACGCCAATTCCCGAAAACAGGAAAAAAGCCTGAAGTGTTGTCCTGAATTGTGCCGGCGTATATTTTTCGGAACTAAGCAGCATAATTACCGGCGGGGCGCTTGTGTTGTAAGCGGCGCCCAACATTCCGCCTGCAAAACCAGCCAGGTAAGCGATGATTCCCCACGACCTTTTAAAAATTATAAATCTCCCCCATCTGAAAACCACAAAAACAAGAATGATCATTCCAAGGACGAGATTTATGATGTTTTCGTCGGTATTTTTAAGATAGATAAGCCCGGCAGGAATGCCAAACAGCGATGCCAGCGAGAGTTTTCCGGCCATTTTATAATTCACTTCGCTGTGGTTGTGGTAAAAGATAAGTAAACCAATGACCAAAGCAAGTAAGGCCATAAGCGGTGCGGCCAGCCGGATTCCTATAAAAACTGAGAGCAACGGCATTGCCACAAGTGCATCACCAAAGCCAAAGATTGCACGCACAAGGAATGCAACAAAAATGATCAGGAAAACTAAAGTCAGGTCCATCGGGTAAAAGTAGGATAATTTAAAGGTAAAAAATCAGCAATCCGGTTCAAGATTTTTTTTAGTCAGATAAATTGATTCTTCCATGGTTTCGATTAATAATTTATGATCGGCAAAAGTGGCGGTTTTTGAGATTTCGAGCGGGTCAGAGTAGTCATTAATCCTGACCCTGTTAACAATTTCGGGTTGAATTCCAACACTTTGGTAATAGTCGAAAAACTTGAAACCGTTGCCAGCCAACTTGTCCGAAAGTTCAATCCAGACAGCGGGTTTGCCGTAAGCGTGAGCGAAAATTAACCCATGAAGTGAGGAAGACATGATTACCTCACATTGCTGGATTTTACGAAAAAACTTTTCGGGTGAAGCGAAAACATCAATTATCGGGAAACCCTGATTTTTGCAGCGTTTTATCCAGACCGACCCGGCATCGCGGTAGTGAGGAATAATGCCAATCTTATGTTTTACTTTAAACTGCTTTTTAAATAATAACGGCGACAGAACACCTGGATCAGCAAAACGGTTTGGTGGCGTAATGCCTTGTTTTTGAAGCAAGGCGGCAGTTAAAGGGCCGCGCACACAAACGATGGTTTTTGGCGGTACAGCAAGTTGCGCATCCGAAAACATAAAACCGGCACCGCAAATAACCGACTGGCTGTCGGCCCAATGCAGGATGCTCCCCAGCAAAATAAGGTTGGTTTCGCTCACTGGTGCAGGCCTTAAGGGAATGATATTTTTTGAGAAATAATGCTCCGCAACAACCCGTGAAAATACATCACCAACGTTTGGGAATTTCTGGAAATACTTTAAACGGATTGCTTTGTTATCGATGCCAGCGCCGGAAAAACCATGAAGGAAGCTTTTGAAAAATCTCATCAAAACCTGCGTTTAATTAATAATCAAAAGTAAAACTATTGACCACAATTCGTTAATATTGCTTTCAAATGTTTTGAGTGATTCTACAACTTTGGGGTTCATTTTGATTTTTGTCTTTGAGTTAGATTTGGTTGTTAAGATTAGTCAGAAAAATATTGCTTTAAAAGTTTTTTGAGTAATTTAATAAATGTTACGGGGACGCAGCGGCGTTGATATTTATTCTTTCCTTTTAACCAAGGTTCAAAGTCTTCTGGTT
>CAIYZW010000228.1 GCA_903930725.1 uncultured Bacteroidota bacterium | reverse complement strand
TATTCCGGTAGATGCTGGTCGAATCGGTTTTGGCCTTTGTTTGTTGGGCAAAAGCAAAATCAGTCGTTAAAACTGAAACAAAAAATAATCCGATGATGAATTTGAACCACATTTTAACTGGCTACCATTGGTGTCTTCTTTTGTATTTGATGTTTTAATCTGCCAGAAAATTTCAAAACCTAAAAAACAAAACTCAAATAACTAAAAATAGCGTTTTGTTATGTTGGAATTTCACTATGCTGAACGGTCCGCAAGTTGGCTGGTCGCGTAGCATAAGTTTGTACGTTTTGCATCCAGTAGATATTTTATTTCTTTTCATTTTTGGCTTTTTGTTCGGCCGCTTTCTTTTCGGCAGCTCTTGCCTTTTTATTAAAAAACCCTTTAAAAAGGAAGTTATGTTTAACGGCTTCCATATTTTCTTCCAGGCCTTTTGAACTGCTTTTAAGATTAACCATCGTCTGATTAAGATTTTCAGCAAAAACGGTATCCTGAATCAACCTGCCCAGCGTTCCCTCTCCGCTGTTCACCTTTATCATAATTTCGGCAAGCTGGAAGGTTATAATCTCAGCATTGGCGGCTGTAATTTCCAAACTTGCCATGATGGCATCCGTTTCGACTGGCTCGGTTGACGAGAGTTCCTCTCCTTCCCTGGCCACAGGTGCATCAGTACTTCCCTGTGTAACAATCAGCAGGCGGTCGCCAATAAGTCCTTCGGAACCAATGGTTACCTCAGAATCTGATTTTATAAACTGCCTTACCTCTTCTTTTACCAACATTTCCACCCTGACGGTTGAATCGTTGATGATACTGATCCGATCAACGGTACCCACATTAATTCCCGAAAAGCGGATATTGTTTCCAACCTGCAGGCCGCTAACATTGTAAAAGGTGGTGGTGAGTTTAAAAACAGGATTAAACATGTTTTTCTGCTTCCCGATGATAAATATGGCAAGGACAAAAAGTGCCAATCCACCCGCCACAAATAGGCCAAGGCGGATTTTAAACTTTTGGGAGTGCGTTTCCATTTTGTTTATGATTTGATGATTTCAGATTGATGATTTCAGATTTCAGATTGACCGGCAACTATTAACTGGCAACTGCCTACTGCCTACTGCCTACTGGCAACTGCCAACTACCATTTTTTCTAATTAAAGAAGTCCTTAATAGCCTGGTCGGAGGATGTTTCAAATTCTTTCAGTTTTCCTTCTTTGTAAACTTCACCGTCCATTAACATGATAACCCTGTCGGCGGTGCTGAGCGCGCATTTTATATCGTGGGTAATGATGATGGATGAGGTTTTGTACGTTTTCTGAACATTCTTGATGAGCGCACTTATTTCAGCCGAAGTCACCGGGTCGAGCCCTGTTGTTGGTTCGTCATAAAGCATGATCTGAGGATCAACAATGATGGTACGTGCCAGACTGATTCGTTTACGCATACCACCCGAAAGCTGGGAAGGCATTTTATCGAGAACTTCGGGTAAGCCAACTTGTTCCAGCACTTCGTTTACCTTGTCGTTAATTTGTTTTTCGGTTAGATCTTTCCTGATCCTGCGCAACGGAAATTCGAGATTCTCTTTTACCGACATTGAGTCGTATAATGCGCCACTCTGAAACAGAAAACCGATTTTTGTTCTCAACCGGCTCATTCCTTCGCGGTTTAAGCTTGTAACATTTTCACCAAAAACATTGATTGTGCCGCCATCTGCCCGCAATAACCCAACAATACATTTTATCAGAACAGATTTACCACTGCCTGATTTTCCAAGCACCACAAGGTTTTCGCTATTAAAAAGCTTTAACGAAATATCCGTCAGCACTGCCTGTTTGCCAAATGACTTTTTAAGATTACTTATTTCGATAACCGGGACACGACTTTTTGGATCAACCGAGGCATCTGTGTTGGCTTCATCTATTGTGTAGATTGTGTTCATCATCTTCTAAATTTCTTCCATTCTTCCATTAATCCATTCTTCCTTCTCAGTGCTTTCTCCGTGTTCTCCGTGCCTCCGTGGTAAAAAAAAATCCAACATTCCATTTTTCCACCATTCCATTCTTCCCATCATCCACTTAATAAAGCATGTCTGTAATCTGAACTGCAAGCATATCAACAACAAGTACCAGGAGCGATGCTAAAACAACAGCGGAATTTGCTGCTACACCAACACTTTCGGTACCACGACCGGCATTAAAACCTTTATATGTCCCCACTAATCCAATAACGGCGCCAAAGAAAAATGACTTAATAATGGCAGGGAAAAGATCCATAAAATCGACATGGCCAAAAGCCTGCTGGAAAAACAGTGAAAGCGACACATCACCTTTTATATTGGCGCCAGCCCAACTTCCTAAAATCCCAAGCGCGTCGGCGTATAAAATTAAAAGCGGGATCATGAGCGTTGCTGCCAAAACACGTGTTACAACCAAAAAACGTATGGGGTTAGTGGAGGAAACTTCCATCGCATCAATTTGTTCGGTTACCTTCATCGAACCTAACTCCGCTCCCATTCCAGAGCCAATCTTTCC
>CAIYZW010000227.1 GCA_903930725.1 uncultured Bacteroidota bacterium | reverse complement strand
GTTTTAAAAAATTTATGTAAAATAAATACCATCCAAAGGATTACCAATCACCAGAGTGTTAGCAATATGTTAACAACCTCAAAAAAAATGAGGAAATTAAGCTGAAACACTGATGAGCAATGAAAACGGTTTGGTGCAGGATGTTAATGATCAGCCAATTCAACATCCTAAAAAGCAATTATTAAAGTTGAATTGTGCCATCAGGCAAGCAATGCGGGTAGAATTTGTATCAATTTTATACTGCCCCGGATGGGACCGATGCAATTCCAGCCTAAACTCTGGGTTTTCTGACGTCAAATCATCGCCAGGAATGACTGCAAATTTTTATCCCTTTCAATCCCGAGTTTTTTCCGGATCCGGCTACGTGCTACCCTTACGCTGTCGGGGCTTTGATATAGCACAGAGGCCAAATCCTTGTTGTTCAATCCCAGCCTGATCAAAATACATTGTTATAATTCGCCGGGTGTGATGTAAGGGTACTTTATGGTGAGGTTTTTGCTGAATTCGGGATGAACATTCTGAAAGGCCACTTCAAAATGTGCCCAATTTTCTTCCCGTGTTTTATATTCGATATCCTGTAAAATCTCCCTGATACTTTCTCTGGCCTCAAAATTTCGATCAAGGAGTGTTTCTGTCTTTCTAAGTTTTTTGGCTGTCTCAATATTGAACTGATTGTTACGGGTCAGCAACATTGTTTTTTCGGTGAGTTCCAGGTTTTTAACTGCCAATTCTTTTTGATACATGCCCACATAACCTATCGCCGAATTTGTGCGGGCAACAAGTTCAACCGGATCGACTGGTTTTCTCAGATAGTCGTAGGCGCCGGCAGATAGTGCATTTTCGAGGTCGGATGTAGAAAGCATTACCCCGGTAACAATGATTACGGGAATGTGTGCTGTTTTAGGTACGGCTTTTAATGTCTTCACCAAATCAATTCCCGACATCCCCGGCATATCCCAATCGGAAATAATAAGGTCGACTTTCATTGTTTTGGCTATATCAATGGCAAAACTCCCCTGTGTTGCCTGATACAGTCTGTACTCAGGCCGAAGAAGTTCAAAATATTGTGTCAGTATCTGGATGTTTTCAACAACATCGTCAACAATCAGTATTCTATAATTATTCATGGTTTCCATGGTTTAGCAATTCAAAATATTTAACCTCGTTACACTCTGATAATGCTTGCATTACCAACGATTTCCACTTTTTGATATTTCCAGATTTCCCATCTATTCTGTTCAATATTTCCTTAACATCCGTAATCTGAAAAATGGAAGTGTTTTTCAGTATTTCGCAAAACGGTGAAAGGTATTCTTTTTCGTCGTTTAAAAGGGTCAGACTGACAGGTTTGGTAGCTTCGCCCTCAAAAACAGACAACCCAGCCGGATGGTTTTCTGGTATGGATACCAGAGGCAAGGAAAACCAAAATGCAGCGCCTTTTCCATCAACAGATTGCACTCCGATTTTTCCTCCGTGTGATTCGATGGCCATTTTGCAGAATGTAAGCCCAATCCCGGTAGAACCGGCATATCCCAGATGGCGAACCTTACCCTGGCTGAACTTATCAAAAATGTAGGGTTGAAACCCGGCTGGAATACCCCCACCTTCATCTTTAATGGTCAGCTTAAGGAAGCTTTCATCGTGCTTTTCTGCTGAAATTGTGATCTTTCCTCCTGTTGGAGAAAATTTGACGGCATTGGTAAATAAGTTTACAAAAACACGAGATAATATTTCAGGATCGGCTTTTATAATAAAATCGCTTGGATTGCCGACAACCATCCGAACACTCTTTTTCTCCGCAAGATAACTGACCTGAAGGAACGCCGTGTTGATAACTTTCACCAGGGAAACATCCTGAAAAACAGGTTTCATAACGTTTTCTTCGTACTTACCAATGTCGAGCAGGTTCGATACAATATTCAGCATCTGAAATCCTGTTTGTTTGATCCCGTCAACATTTTTCTCAAACGATTCGCGGGTATTCATGTTTAATAATTGATTCAGAGGATTTTTAAGATCATGCACCAGGAATGATTGCATAGAATCTTTGAATTGGGATAATTCGATCAGTTTTTGGTTTTTATTTTTTAACTCTTCGGCTTTGGCAGATATTTCATGGTTTTTTTCTTCCAGCAATGTATTGGTTTGCTTCACTTTTTGCCGGTTTCGGTAAATCAACACAATTAGACCTATTAATAAAACCGCAATTACGATTGAAGAAACAATCATAATTCGCTGGAGTGAAATGGTTTTTTCCTGGATTTCGGTTTTTTGAGCAAGGAGGGTATTTTCCTGTTGTGTTTGTTCGGTATTGAATTTCACTTTTAGCGAATCGAGCGCTGTATTGAGTTCGTTCCGGTTTAGTGAATCTTTGATTGACACGAACTTCTTATAATAATTTACTGAGCGGTCATATTTATTCAGGCCATTATTTGCCTCAATCAATGCTTTCATGGTAAGCAACATGTCGGCGTAAGATTTTGAATTTTCAAAGACAGGCAGCGCTTTTTCGAGGTGTTGTGAAGCATGAAAATAGTCCATTAAAGAATTGTATGCATACCCGATTCCCACATGCTGTCTTGCAGTTTGTACCTGATCCTTTATCGTTTCTGCAATTTTTAATGCCTTTTGATGATAAATCAGTGCATTGTTGTACTCGCCAACTCCGGTGTAAGAATTTCCAATATTTCCATACAGTGCAACTAACAAGCTTTTGTTACCAATTTTTCCCATAAATTCAATTGCCTGAAGATAGTGCTGTAAAGCCTCATCATATTTCCCTTGATTATAGAACATTATTCCAATAGCATTGATTGCGACACCTGCCGTATTAAAGTCTCCAAGTTCAAGAGATTTTTGCTTACCCTTTTCAAACCATTTTGCCGCGCTGCTATAATCGCCGGTTTCGGAATAAATCCTTCCTATTTTTAAATAAACTGAAGGGAGGTTTTTAATGGTCCCAGCCTTTTCGAAGCTTTCGTTTGCTTCAAGAACAAAGGAAAGTGCTGTTTTAAGTTCACCCTTGTGTAAGTGAATATTTCCAATGTTTTCAAGTGTCCTCCCTATTCTTTCGTCCAGTCGAAGTTTTTTGAAAATAATTAATGCTTCATGAAACACCAGGAGACAG
>CAIYZW010000226.1 GCA_903930725.1 uncultured Bacteroidota bacterium | reverse complement strand
TTGTTTTATAAATCAGCAAATCGGCAAACCACCCTCAAACCCGCATCAATAAAAGAAACCCGGCAAATTATGGTTGGTATTGTTGGGTGCGTTTCGTTGTGGGGGGCTTACATTAAACCAGATAAACTTTTTAAAAATTAAAATCTTAAATAATATGAAGAAATTACTACTATTTGCGCTTCTAATGACTGTTGGTCTGATTGGGTATTCGCAATTTAAGCCAATTATCCCAATTGAGTTAAGAAACCTTTCTGTAGTAAGGGAGCGCAATTCTGCCAGCGACCCGGTTCCACCGATGGAAAATGTTAAATTTTTATCTGCGCCTTACAAATCCGCTGAGATGCTTTTGAATGAGACAGTGATTGCCGAAACTGTTTACGATTACCCGACAAACACAATGCTTGGTAACCGTATCTGGGCATGGGATGATGGTTCTGTTTCAGCCGTTTGTACCTGGGGAATGCTTGATCCCGGTTTTCCTGATCGTGGCACCGGTTACAATTATTTTAATGGAACATCATGGGGGCAGTTGCCAAATCAGCGGATTGAAAATGTCAGATGCGGCTGGCCAAATATTGCCGCCTGGGGAGCGGGTGAAATTGGCGTTTCACACAACGGTGTCACAGGATTGGAAATCATTAAGCGGGCTGTAAAAGGTACAGGTGCCTGGACGCAAACAAATTATCAGGGACCGCCACCCATCGAGAATAGTCCTGTTGGTCCACGCATGATAACTTCAGGCGAAAACAACCAGGTGATGCATATCTTTTATTGTTCCAATGTAGCCTACGAAGGGATGGCGCCTGCATTGTTGTATTCAAGAACCATGGACGGAGGCGAAACATGGAATCCACGGGACGTAATCCTGGATGGCATGGGTGCAGATTATTATAATGATATCGGCATTGACAGTTATGTGTTGGCTTCACGCGGAAATACTGTAGCCCTGTTGTGTGCAGATATGTTTGCCGATATGTTTATTATGAAATCTGTTGATAATGGCGATACCTGGGAGAAAATTATGGTTTGGGAGCATCCTTATCCGTTTTTTGACTGGGATGCTACCATTACCACTGATACGCTTTATACCGTTGACAACTCGGCGGATATTGCTATCGACTTAAACGGAATGTGCCATGTAACCTGGGGAGTTGGCCGGGTTGCCCATTTTGCCGTTGGTGGAACCTATAATTTTTGGCCATACACTGATGGAATTGGTTATTGGAACGAAAGTATGGGTCAAATTCCGGAAGCTGATAATCCGCACCGCACCATGCAGCCTGAAAATCTGGATGCGTTAGGAATGTTAATCGGATGGATGCAGGACATCAATAACAACGGCACAATTGATATTTTTGATTATTCGATTTTGACATACCATCAGCTTGGTTTATCAACCCAGCCGGCCATCTCTGTTGACGATAATGGCGTAATTGCTGTTGTTTATGCCTCGGTAAATGAAGATGCAAACAATACTATCAATTACTACAAACGCCTCTGGGCAAGAACTTCTCCTGATTTGGGAACGACCTGGGGTGAGTTTCATAACCTTAACCAAAATATCATTCATGTTTTTGATGAATGTGTTTTCCCTGTTCTGGCAAAGAACTCGCCAAATGACCAGTTCCACCTGATTTATCAGGCAGATCAATGGCCGGGTACTTATGTTTTTTTACCAGATCCACAACATGACCCTGTTTTAAACCAGGTTTATCATGTAGCCATTGATAAAAGTGAGATTGTTGGTGTAAAAAGCGATGAAAACAGTTTGTCTTCGGATGTCAAGGTTTCACAAAACACGCCAAACCCGGCAAATTCTGTTACCGGTATAATTATCGAAATCCGGAATGAAATGCCCGTGGCATTAAGACTTTACAACCTGACCGGACAATGTGTTTATGAAATTCCTGCTCAAAACATGAAAGCAGGTGCTAATCGGTTGGTAATTGATGCTTCGGTACTTACTTCCGGGGTTTATTTCTACACGGTTTTCGCCGGAACACAATCTGTCACCAAAAAAATGATCTTCGAATAGCGTCAAATGCGTTATTAAATGGGATAGTAAGGAGCAATCAAATTTCGTTCAGGAAAGAACAAACCTAACCCCACTTTTGGCAGGGTTAGGTTTTTAATCAAAAGGGCATGATTTTTTTTCCAATTAAAACACTTAATCATAATGGGCTTATGAAAAGGAATTGTCAAAATTCTCAAACCATTTTAATTTCAGCCTCAGGCAAACTTTGGTTTGAATCGAAAATCAATATTTGGCAGGTGATGGCGATATTTCTGGCAATCTTAATTCTGCCTGAAACATCTCTTTTTGCGCAGGCTACAGGAAAAAACAGGCAAACTGAAATTACACTTCAATCAGCCTTGCCTACACCATCACCTAAGGCAAAATTTCCGGGAAATCCGGAAAACGATATGCTGCGGAAATAATGTTTCACTTAACCGGCTTTTAATATGAAATCATATTTTGCTTCTTTCGCCTTCATTATCCTCCTTTTTGTATTGGTCATTTCATCATGCAAAACCTCCCAAAATAAACAGGAAACTGAGGTTTGTCAATGGGTTGATCCGTTTATCGGAACCGGTGGTCATGGCCATACTTACCCTGGGGCGACACTTCCTTTCGGGATGGTGCAACTTAGTCCCGACACACGTTTAACAGGCTGGGATGGCTGCTCAGGCTATCATTATTCCGATAGCGTAATTTACGGTTTTAGCCATACACACCTCAGCGGCACCGGGGTTTCCGACTATGGCGACATCCTTTTTATGCCCACCACCGGTAAAATCCAACTCCAAAATGGTGCCGGCAGCTCACCCGATTCGGGCTATTGCTCCCGGTTCAGCCATCAAAACGAAAAGGCCTCCCCGGGATTTTACCAGGTTTTCCTGTCCGATTATCAAGTTGATGTAAAACTAACTGCCACAAAAAGAGTCGGATTTCACAGTTATACTTTCTCTGGAAATAGCCAGCCCAATATTATTGTTGATTTGCAGCACCGCGATCCTGTCATCGAATCGGAAATTCGAATCGTTAACCAGACTGAAATCGAAGGCTACCGAAGATCCACCAATTGGGCGCTCGACAAAAGGATATATTTCGTAGCCCGGTTTTCAAAACCTTTTAAGACGCATGGAATTTCCAGCGACAATCTTGTTAAGGAGAATATTTTAAGCGCTACCGGCAAAAACCTGAAAGCTTACTTTCGGTTTGATTCCAGCGCCAACGAGGAAATTCTGGTTAAAGTGGCCATTTCGGCAGTAAGCACCGAAGGAGCACGCAAAAACCTCGATGCTGAATTGCCCGGCTGGGATTTTGAAAAAGTGTCAGAGGCCGCTCACGAAACATGGAATAAAACCCTTTCAAAAATTGAGGTGGAAGGAGGAAGTGATGCTCAAAAAGTAAATTTTTATACGGCGCTGTATCATTCCTGTCTCAGTCCAAATCTTTATCAGGATGTGGATGGCTCCTACCGGGGAATGGATAAAAAAATTCATATTGCCAATGATTTCGGGTATTATACGGTGTTTTCGTTGTGGGATACATACAGAACCCTGTATCCGCTGATGACCATTCTGGAACCTGAAAAAACCAATGACTTTGTAAGAACATTGATTGAAAAATACAGAGAATCGGGGGAATTGCCCATGTGGGAACTTGCCTCCAACGACACACGCTGCATGATCGGGTACCACGCAGTGTCAGTGATTGCCGATGCTTATCTGAAAGGGATTAATAATTTTAATACTGAACTCGCCTGGGAAGCCATGAAACACAGTTCAAATGTTGATAAGCGGGGACTTACCTATTACCGGGAACAGGGTTTTGTGCCAGCCGACAAAAGCAGTCAGTCGGTATCAAAAACCCTGGAATATGCTTACGACGACTGGTGTATCGCACAATTTGCCAAAGCCCTGGGAAAAACTGATGATTATGAAAATTACATCCGGCGGGCACAATTCTATAAAAATGTTTTTGATAGGCAAACCGGTTTCATGCGGGGACGCAGCTCCGACAGACAGTGGATTTCGCCGTTCGATCCACAAAAAGTGAATTATGTTTATACCGAAGGAAACTCCTATCAATATTTATATGTTCCGCAAGATGTAGGCGGGCTGATAAATTTGATGGGAGGCGAAGATAAGTTCACCGCCTGGCTCGATGCACTTTTTACCACAACGCTTACCGAAAAACTTGAAGAAGATACGGATGTAACCGGTTTAATCGGGCAATACGCGCATGGCAACGAACCCAGCCATCATATCGTTTATTTGTTTGCGTATGCCGGGCAGTCATGGAAAACCCAAAAATATGTACGGCAAATTATGGATGAAATGTATTCGCCTGCATCAGACGGATTATGTGGCAACGAGGATTGCGGCCAGATGTCGGCGTGGTACGTGATGAGTGCCATGGGTTTTTATCCGGTTTGTCCGGGGCAACAGCAGTATGTGCTGGGCAGCCCGTTATTCAGCAAAATAACCCTTCATCCCGACAATTGTAAAAAATTCATTATCAAAGCAGAAAACAATTCAGTTGAGAACAAGTACATCGCCTCAGCGAAATTTAATAATGAAAATTTCACTCATTCTTTCATTACCCACAACGACATTTTAAATGGTGGAAATCTCGAATTAAAAATGTCAGCCAATCCAAATAAAACCTTTGGGTTTCCTACCGAAGACCGCCCTGTTACACTCATCCCTGAACAGGCGACAGGGATTTCATACATCGTCGGAAACCAGACCGATTTCCTGGATTCCCTCGAAATCGAACTTGCCTCTGAATCGAAAGATGCAGATATTTATTTCACTACCGACCTTTCCATTCCTACCGTCCAATCAGAGAAATACCGGAAGGCCTTCAGGATAAAATCGACAACAAATTTAACGGTACGTTCCTTTAGCCCCGGATTGGTGCCGGGTTATATTGTTTCCCGTGAGCTCAGAAAAGCGGCAGAACCGTTGGCATTGAAATCGGATGAAATCCTACCAGGACTGACTTTTGATTATTTTGAAGGTGTTTTCAGATCGTTATGGGATTTTGAAAAAGAATCACCGGAAATGAGCGGAACCTGTAATTCGTTTGAATTTCCTGCCGGCCATCGTGACGAATGGTTTGGAATTACTTTCAAAGGATTGATAAAAATAGATAAGGATGGCAGCTATACTTTTTTTATGAATGCCGATGATGGCGGTCAGTTAAAGATTGATGGCAGGGAACTTTGTGAAAGCGACGGCAGAAAAAGTTTTCCATTCGAACAGCAAGCCACCGTGAACATAACGAAAGGCTGGCATAAAATTGAAGTGAAATACTTTCAATGCTCCGGTAACAAAACCCTCGAATTGAGTTGGCTTGGCCCTGAGTTCAAAAGGCAACCGATTCCGCAAAATGTGTTTTCACACCTGCGATAAAAGAAGACTTAGCGATTCAGCATCACAAAAAAGCAGTGATTTCAGCCTCGGCAAACTCATTTTCCATATCGAAACTTTTTGCCAGTAGACACTTTTCGAAATTTGTGGTGTACAACATTTATGGGTGGGAACCTCTTGAACTGCTTTTGTAAGCTTGATTTCTGTTTCGTGATTCAAATTAGCAATTTAATGCAAGAAAACATGTCATTAATAATAAATAGAAATGAAAATAAATTGTAATATTGCAGCGAAAAGTATTAAAAATATTCAGTTTTATTCTTTTATCATATTACGGATTAGTTTTGAAATTTAGCGACAAAAAGAGCAAATAGAATTTTTGTAATGTGATAAAATTTTTCGAAAAGATCATTTTCTTTACAAAACACAAAGGCAGATTATGAAAAATATCAGAAATATAATACTTGCATCAAAATTGAATAATCCAAACATAGTGTTTTATGCATTATTATTGACTTTCCTTATAGACTCGTCAGTAAATTTCTTCAGCAAGATTCCTGTTTTTGTTCCTGTTTCTATTTTATTCCTGCCGTTTTTATGGTTTATTTCATCCGAAAAAAAGCGATTTCTTCCTTTTGCTATCATTTCAGCCGTGTTTATTCTTACGGCCATTGCTAACAATCTTATCTATGGTTTTCACCAGAAAAATGTATCGGACTTGCTTTTTATCCTGCTCTTCATTGCATCCTATTTTTATTATCAAAATAATATTAAATTGTTGAAAAAGAGTACAATATATGTTTTTTTGACAGTTTCATTTGTGATGTTTGTTTTTACTTTTTTTAATTTGAATTCCGATAACTGGCAAGAAAACCAACCACTCTACGAAAAAACGATTCAGGTCGAAGAACAGGAATACCAATCAGGAACTTCTGAATTTTTTGACGAAAGAAAACCCCTCGACTTTCTTGAAATTTTTAGGAATTATCACAATGGATTGTTCAGACTACCTCACATTGCCGCATACTTTTTTGGTTTTATTTTTTTGTTTTTTGCGTTTCAATTTCAAAAGACAAAACAAAGGGCATTCCTGTATTTATCGGGTGTTTTGCTTATTTTGTTGTTTTATACAGGGGTCAGGTCTGTGATTGTTGGCCTTGGATTATCTGTATTTCTGTTTTTGCTTACAAAACTGAGATGGGGTATTATGGCCTCAGTTTTTCTTTTATTTGTCGGAGTTATTTTCATGCGCAATTTTCTTTATGAAACTTTTCAAAATACCTTTCTGGGCCAATACTTTGGAATGATAATTACACTTTTTGATAATTTCAGCGGGTTTTCC
The DNA here is from genome assembly GCA_903930725.1 of uncultured Bacteroidota bacterium. Taxonomy (GTDB): domain Bacteria; phylum Bacteroidota; class Bacteroidia; order Bacteroidales; family 4484-276; genus CAJATL01. The sequence goes on along the minus strand of CAIYZW010000226.1, from coordinate 1,175 downwards.
CGTTTTTTATTATGGAAGTCGTGGTATTACGAAATAAAAAATTTTGATGGCATCGATTTTCTCACCGGAAAGGGTTTTATTTCGTCCATGCAAGCTAATACAAGAAATATTTATTTCAAAGAGTGGTTTCACAGCGATCCCTTATCCATTGTTTACGTTTATGGAATTCCTGGATTAACAGCATTTTTTTATTTGTTTTACAGGATTTACTCAGATAATGCCAAAGCAATCAGGGAAAATCTGTTCATTTTTTCATTCTTTTTTACAATGATTTTTTTGTCGTTGATAAATGGTTTTTATTACTTTTTTCCTGTTTTCCTACTTTTTATTTTCCTGGCGATGATCTTCATTGAAACAAATACAAATGATATTGGTACCTCCGAAACTATTAGCAATTGACCTGCGAGAAAAACACATGCAAAGGAAGTTTCTCAAACAACATTAAGCAGGAAATACGACACAAAATATTGGGTGTCCAGCATTACCCTAAGTGAACCCTAAGTTTATCAAAAGGCTATTTTGATTCGTGGAAAATGAAGGAAATTTATTATATTTGCAGCCTAAATTTACATAATTACTGTTAGGCGATTTTTATGTAAATAATTGTCAATGAGCTAAAATGTTAGAAATATTTTTAAAAGTTGAAGATTTTATTTACAAAATTTGCTAAACTATTATGAAAAAAGAACGTGTTAATTTTTATAAATACTTTCCTGTTTCGGAAGAGGATACAAGTTGGGGGGTTTTTATCGAAAATGTGGGATCATCAGTAGTATTGGAAGGTGAGAATTATCCATTAATTGGTCATCCCAACACGCATTATTTCACCTGGGAAAAGGGGCGGTATCTTTCGGGTTACCAATTATTACTTATTGCCGATGGAAGAGGTGTTTTTGAATCTGAAACTATGGGCATAATCAGTCTTTCACCTGGTAGTATGATCTTACTTTGTCCAAACGTTTGGCATCGCTACCGGCCTTTAAAAAAAACGGGATGGAAAGAATACTGGATTGGTTTTGATGGCGATTTAGCAAGCAGGTTAGTTAAAGGAAGTGTTTTTAATGATTTGCTGCCTGTACTAATGATTAAAGAGTTTCAGGAAATTCAGAATTTGTTTGACATAGCAGTGAGTTACTCTATCGAAGAAAAGCCAGGCTTTCAGCAAATTGTTGTTG
>CAIYZW010000225.1 GCA_903930725.1 uncultured Bacteroidota bacterium | reverse complement strand
TCTACCGACCTGATTAATGAATATTTCGGCAAAAAAGGGGTTCGCACCATTACTTTTCTTACAGCCGGTCTCATTGTTTACACGTTTCTCTTACTTTTTGCGGGGATGAATGTTGGTTCAGCGTCATTTTCGCCAGTAAATTCGGAACAATTTAATGCCGTTTTCGGGCAGTCGCTCTGGATAATTGTTGGCAGTCTTACAGCATTCCTTTTTTCGCAGTTAATTGATGTCGCTGTTTTTTGGTTTATCCGCAGCCGGACCGGCCACAAACTGATCTGGTTACGAGCAACAGGTTCAACGGTGGTTTCACAGCTCATTGATACGTTTGTAGTTTCGGGTATTGCCTTTTTTCTGCCCGGAAAAATCTCACTTTCCGAATATCTCAATGTTGCCTTTACGGGATATATTTTCAAGTTTATTGTCGCATTAAGCGTTACACCTCTGATTTACCTGGGCCATGCAGCAGTAAAACGTTTCCTGGGTGGGGAAGAATCAGAAAAGCTTGTTGCCGATGTATCAAACGCTACAATCGGCCAGGAATAGGAACAGAAAGCGTAAAGTCAGTTTTTTTAACTGTAAAATTTTGGAAGCCGGACGGGCGGAATGTTTTAAAAACTATTCCTCCAACATCACCGAAATCGGGTAATGGTCGCTGAAACCATTGGGATTAAAACTGCTTTTTTCTGACGGCCGGCTGAAAAAAATGGGTGAAGGATAATCGCCTCCCGATTTCATCTCATCGAATATTTCGATGGCCACCTGATAGTTCCCGGATTCATTGATAATCTTAATCTTTGATGAACTTTTTAATAAACCCTTCGAAGCCAGGAACTGGTCGAACATATAAGGGAAATTATCATAATAAAAAGTTCCAATGGCCTTACCCAAAAAGGGCCACATCAAATTGAACATACGCGGTGCACGTGAATTTACAACTTTGGTTGGGCTGTTTGTGGATAAACCATATTCTGAAACAGATCTGCTAAATGGTTCGTCGTTAAAATCGCCCATGGCAAGTACAGCAGTGTCGCTTCCGCGAATTGCAATAGTTCTTTCGAGCCAATAACTCATGGTTTCGGCGGCAATAATCCGGTAAGGCTCGGTTTCAAGTTCTCCTGTAATCCTTGCCGGCCAATGGTTGCCTATTAAAATCAAAGGATTTCCGCTTTTTGTTTTAAAGTTTGCCTGGAAAATATCGCGGGTGGCGTTGCGCTTTAAAACAACGTGTGAAAAATATTCTTCAAAATCGAACTTTTTAGTGTCGTAAATGAAGGCAATGTCAATACCGCGTTCATCGCTCATATCATGATGGACAATATCATAATTCCGGCCAGTGGGGGCAAGGCTTTCGACAAGCCGTTTAAGCACAACCAGGTTTTCGACTTCACAAACTCCCAAAATATCCGGCCCCGTTTTATTATTCATTTTTTGAATAATTGAGCTAAGATTATTGATTTTTTTGCTCAACACATTGTCATCCCAGCCAATGAGTTCGCTGTTTAACGCGCGTTGAAGCCAGTCTGGCCGTTCAGTAGAATTTTGAACATCAAAGAGGTTTTCGACGTTCCACCAGGCGATTTGATACTTTTGTTTCATAAATTCAGGGCTATTTATTGATGATTACTCATTTAAATATCAAAACTAATAATTTCCTGAATTGAAGGTAAAAAAATATTGCAAAACAAAAAATGCCCATCAAAAAATTACTTTGATTTTTATTTGATCGCCGGAAGGACAAATCGCCACATCGGAGGACAGTGTTTTCAGTGTTTTCAGGCTTTTGATGCCTGGTAAAGACCGGATTTTGTAAAAGTAACAAAGTTGTAACTTACAAAGTTGTAACTTACAAAGTTGTAACATGCTTTTTTAGGTTTTTAAAACCGATAATTTGTCAATTTGGAAAAACAGTCAGGTTCTGGCGCAAAAAACTCAGCTTATTTCACCATCTCAAACTTCATCAACTTTCCGCTGTCTCCGTCGCCTTCGCTCGAAATGTACAGCGTGCCATCCGGGGCAAAAGCCATTCCTTCGGGTTGCGGGAAAACATTTTTATCAAGATGCTCAACGGCCAGAATTTCGCCTTTTCGGTTCAAGACAATAATAGATTTTCCTGTGGATGCCATCACCCAAATCTCTTTTGTGG
>CAIYZW010000224.1 GCA_903930725.1 uncultured Bacteroidota bacterium | reverse complement strand
TTTTTTAATTATCTCCGTGTTTCTCTGTGTTCTCCGTGTCTCCGTGGTTTTCTTTTAATTTCTCTGTGTTTCTTAAAGCTCTCCGTGTCTTCGTGGTTTTTTTTCCAGTCGTGGTTATTATTTTACATTTTCGGAGTACGATGGAAGCGTAAAAGCAAAAACTGAACCTTTGTTTTCGATACTTTCCACCCAAATCTTACCACAGTGTTTTTCGATAAATTCTTTGCAGAGTATCAGCCCCAGGCCGGTTCCCCGCTCGTTGTTGGTACCCGCAGTTGTGTAATTTTCGTCGATGCGAAATAACCTGCCAATCATATCCCGCGGTATTCCAACACCATTATCCTTTACCGACACCAGGATTTCGTTATGTTTTTCGGTTGCAGTTATGATAATTTGACCGCCCGGCCTGGTGAATTTTATAGCGTTCGAAACCAGGTTTCTTATAACGGTGTTTATCATGGCTCTGTCGGCAAAAACAGCTACTTTAAAAGGCATATCCTTTACGATGATTACTGATTTTTGGCTGGCAATATCTTCGAACATCATTAAAACTTCTCCGAGAAAATCAACTATTTCGAAATACTCCGGGCTAAATTCCATCCTGCCGGTTTGCGATCGCGACCAGTCCATCAGGTTCATGAGCAAATCCATTGCCCGATTGGATGAATTGAGGATGATTTTGCAATATTTTTCAACTCCGGTGTAGTTTTTTTCGCCGACCTGTTCGATCAGAAGTTCACTAAATCCCATAATCGAATTGAAAGGGCTTTTCAGGTCGTGGGCGATGATGGAGAAGAACTTGTCTTTGGTGGCATTGAGTTTTTGAAGTTCTTCGTTTTTCTGGTTGATCACCTGCTCTGCTTCTTTACGCTCGGTGATATCGCGGCAAATCCCTTCGTGAAACATAATTTTTCCATGTTCATCTTTGATATATCTTGCATTATCTTCAATCGAGATAATCCGGCCATCTTTTGCTTTAAGGCGATAAAACTCCAGATTATCAACGAACCCTTCATTTTCACGGTAAAAATCTTCTCTTTCTTCTGGCTTCACATAAATATCGGTTGGAATAGAAACTTTACATAATTCCTCTAAGCTGTCGTACCCCAGCATTTTTAAAAGTGCCGGATTTGCATCAACAAAATAACCTTCGGGTGTGGAGCGATAGAAGCCATTTGGCATTGTTTCGAATAAAATCCTGTATTTATCTTCACTCCTTTTCAATGCTTCATCAGCTATCCGGCGTTCGGTAATATCCCGGATGTTGCATTGGATTACTTTTTTATCATTTACCAAATATAGATTGCTAACAAATTCGACATTAATGGTTTTACCATAAGCTGTTTCGAGTGGTAAATTTTCGTAACGGACATACTCGTCTTGCTGCAATTCGGTGAATTTATCTTTGTTTGCAATTAAATCTCTGAAAAATCCAATTTCCCAGATTGCTTTTTCGATAAATTGTGCTTTTGAATATCCCAGCATCTCCATCAAAAATGGATTTACATCCTTAATCATTCCACTTTCGGCATCGAGGATAAGA
>CAIYZW010000223.1 GCA_903930725.1 uncultured Bacteroidota bacterium | reverse complement strand
CGCCACTGTACGACACCTTATCAAAAAAGGGATCAGTAATTGAATTTTGCGTTTTGCCATAAAAATTTAAGGCAACAATCGCAACAAAAAGTAATACGATCTTTTTCATTGTAAAATTTGTTTGTTTTAAATTATTAATTATTTCATTAAAAGCATATTTAAAATATGGTCAAATCTATCCGGCAAATATTAACCTATCTTTAACTGGATGTTAAATAGATATTAATTTTCATTTTTAATACTCTTTCGTAAAAAGCTAAAACCTGTAATTGATTCCCAACATATATGAAGTGCCGCTTCTAAATTCTTTGATGATTTGTTCGCGTTGGGCAATACTCCCATCAAGTTGCTCAAATTCCACGGTTTGCCTGAATTGGACAGGTTGGCTCAACATATCTTTGATGCCACCCTTAATTTCCAAATGCTGGCCTATTCCTTTCGAAAAAGTGAGATCCAAAAGGTTTCGGGGACTTTCATAAATATTGGGGATTGTTGGCGTACCAACAATGGCGATTCGTTCGCCAATAACATTGTACAAAAGGCTTACACCAAGTTTTGTTTTTTCGTTTTGGTAATACAATCCGGCATTAAAAATATACGGCGATTGGCCAAACATGGGTCTGTTTTTATCGCGCAGATAATCGTCATCGGAAGAAACCTGGCTTTTAATTACAGCCACATTTAATAGTACGGTTAAATCTTTGAAATACCTTAGGAAATTGGCTTTCTCTCCCCATTTATTAAAAGACTTTCTGATATCAATTTCGGCGCCAAGACTATAGGCCTCAACAGCATTTGAATACACAAAGTCCCATCCATTGCTTGCGGGGAAAAGGTTCATTTCGATGGGGTTTTTAAATTTCTTATAAAAACCGCCGAGGGTTATCATTTCGGTTGGCGTGGGATACCATTCATATCTAAGGTCGAAGTTATCAATGTAAGCGTTTTTTAATGAGTCGTTTCCATAAACTGTTGCCGAAAGCTGGAAGTCATAAAACCCATAAGGCGCAATTTCCCGGAATTCGGTGCGGTTTATGCTGCTGCCATACGCAAGACGCAGGAGGTTTTTATCATTAAAATTGTAGGTAATATTTACTGAAGGGAAAATGTTAAGTGTATCCCTTAATGTATTTGCCCTTTTTTCGGGAACCGTGTCGGTGGCAAACTCGGTAAGCCACTCAAGTTCCTGTTTCATTTTTTCGAGCCTGAGTCCGGCATAAACAGAGAGTTTTCCGGTGACCGGAAGGTTAAGCCCGGCATAAGCGGCAACGATGCTATTTTGTGCGTTGTAGAGATATTTTGGATTTGTTTCTTCCTGCACTTTTATGCCGGCTGAAGGCAAAGAATCGTTTGAATTATAAAACCTGAAATTAATATCAGCATAAACACTATCAACAGGTTGATATAAAATGGTTTGATCGAACTGGCTTGTTGTACCGCCACGAAGTATACCAAAAGCGCGAATTTTGAAATCTCGGTTTTTATTTTCGTAATAAATCCCTGCTTTAAGATCGGGTTGGAAATTTCCCAGAAAAAATTTCGTGGTGTAGTTTGCGCCAACGGTAGCAATGTTTTCATCCAAATTAAAAAACAAACGTCCATTGGATTCCGTGTTTGCCGATGAAGTGTAATCGAGTTGATAAGGTGCGTATGTTGAATCGTTGATGTATCCGGCATATCTGTAAATTCGCCTGATGTCGGGTTGTTCTTTGTTGGCAAAAGCATAGCCAATAGTCCAGTCTAATTTTGAAAAATCGTTGCCAATGGTATGCTTCCCTCCTAACTGTCCTGAGTAAACGGTGCGGCTTTCATAAGCAAGCTCATCCCAGGCAATTTTATTATGATTTCGGTAATAGTCAATACCTGTGCGGTTAGTTGTTTGAGTTTTACCGTATTGGTTAAAAACATTACGGAATTCGATGCTGTTTTTGCCAAACGAAAACGACCAGTTGCACAAAGCTCCAAGATGAACTTTGCTGGCGTATTGATTGTCGTAATATTGATAAACGTAAACGCTTGTATCAACTACGGTATCGTAAACTTCGTAGCTTGCGCGATAAATCCGGTCGAAATCGCTGGATTTTTCGTAATGCAGCGAACTGATGTTTCCGATGGTTATTTTATGATTTTTTGATTCGAATTTGCCGGTGTACTCGATGTTAAATTTGTAATCGGGTGCAGCAGTTTTTTTATCGGCAACTGAAGTCTTATTAAAAGACTTACCCCAGTCTGTTTGCATTTGCCGTGCCTGGTTACGTTCTTCATCACTTAGGTCACCGTTGTTAACCATTCCCTGTAAGTCTCTGTAATCTTCAATACCGGGGACATTCTCAGGAACAGCGCGGGTGCCGTCATCAAAACCAAGCCAATCGAGTTTACCTCCTTTATATTTGTAAAAATCCTTCAGGGTAGTTCCATCTGTGTACCTTGTTGAGGCACCAACAGCAAGGCTGTTGGTTTCGGGATAATTTTTGGTGTAAACCTGGATAGCTGCGCCTGCAAAATCGGCCGGAAGTTCGGGTGCTGGGGTTTTATAAACCAAAATCCTGTCAATCATCGAACTTGGGATGATGTCGAAAGAAAAAGCCCGTTGGTCCGATTCAACCGATGGAGCCACCGAGTTATTGAGCCAGACGGTGTTGTAGCGTTCTATCAATCCGCGCACCACTACAAAACGGTCGTCAACAATAGTAACTCCAGGTATGCGCCGTAAAACTTCAGATGCGTTTTTGTCCTGCGACCTTGAGATTTGCTGACGAGAAATGCCGGAAACAGTTACGCTGCTGTTTTTGATGGCACTTATCATCGAAATTTCAGTATTTGTTGACCGATTTGCCACAATGGTCACACCCTCCAGCGATTGCGATTGTTCCAGGATATGAATATTAAGTTTTGTAACTTCACCTGCCTGGAGTTTTACATTTTTTAATGTGTCAGTTTTATAGGAAATGAATGACACCACCACATCAACAACACCTGGTTTCAGGTTTTTTATCTCATAGTATCCATCAAGATCAGTGGATGATCCAATGATAGTTCCTGCAATATAAACATTGGCACCAATTATGGTTTCGTTAGTTTTTGCGTCAGTAACAGTCCCTGCAATTGAACCATTTTGTGCGCGAAGTTGATGAGAATAGCAACCGATCAAAACAATCAAACAAACCAAGTAAAATACCTTCATACGAACAACTTTTTCTATTTGTATTTGATTTGCAAAAGTATTGTCCGAATATAAAGTGGGTATTAACTGAATGTTATCAAATCATTAAGCTATTAAAATAAAGGGCCATCCGGTTATGGACAGCCCTTTAATTTAATTTAAACGCTAACACTAACTTATTTTATAATCACTTTTTGTAACCAACTATTGGAACGGCTGTTAGCCTTTACAAAATAGATTCCTTTAGGTGATGTACTGAGATCAATCGGGAATTCAACAACATTAATATTGGTGTTCATGGATTTGCTCAGAATCAGTTGTCCTTGTGCATTAAATACTTCAAGGTCAATTATTTCGTCAAATCCTTTTATTAAAACATTGAATATTCCGGTGTTGGGGTTGGGATGAATGCTAAAGCTTTCGGCAGCTGCAATATTATTTACCGAAGTTGCTTTAAAATTTATAATCATCGAAGCACCGTTTTCGGCAAACAAATCTGCATTCGGCTGAGTGCTGCTAAATTCAGCCTCCAGGTCAAAGATTTCTTCGGTCGAAGGGCGGTACACTTTGAAATTCATCGTTTCGCCACTTAATAATCCTTCGGTCGTTTCGGTGGTTGCATCATCGCCAACGGCTAAAATACAGGTGTTTTCGCCATTTTTTTCAACCAAAACCTCTCCGGCAAAGGTGTTGTCATCTTTAAAAATCGCGATAATATCACCTTGTTTGAAATCACTCATGGCCTCGTTTAAAATTGCGATAAGATGATAGTTTCCTGTGAGTTGTGTTTTCCAGGGCGAAGTTGAAATTTGTTGGTACAAATTCTCATTTTCGTTGATTGCCATTGATTTGAATCCGGTAAAATCAACACTTCCGGGAGCGCTCATACTTACTATATAACCATTGCCAGGTACAAGTTGTTCGAGGGTGTAAAGTCCACCATCCGGCCAATAAATTGCATAATTTTCAATATCAAAAGCAAAAATTAATTTATCGGTAATTTGCGAAAATACAGCATTAGCATCCACAGGGTGTGTTGATGGCACCGGAAGATAATTTATGCCTTTTACAAGCTCGATAACTTTGTTTTCGGTTCTTTCGCCTTTTAAGATAAAGTTATCACCATTATTCATTTTTATCTTATAGCCCATTTGGCTGGTCCAGCCATTTGTAAAGGTGTTTATGTTTTGTGAAGGCCAGTAAAAACCATTGAGTGCAATCATTATTTCGAGGTTGCCGGAATTTGCAATTTTTTTAACTACCTCTTTTATGTCATTATTATCAGGTTCGATATATCCGGAAATTATGCTCCAACCTTTTGGCGTATTAACGTTTTGTTGAGTCGTGTTCAGAATCCTTGCATTTCCACCTTCCGGATAATTTTCGGCAGCAATTACAGCCTGTTTTGAGCTTGTGATGTAATTATAAAGAGCCTGCTGATAAGTTATTCCTAAAGTTGTAAATTCAAGGTCGCCAAAAGGATATTGGTCACCACCTTTAGCAAGGAAATCGAGTGTAGCAACGGTAATTGCAGGAGCTCCCTGAAGAACAATCCCATTTTGGATAAGGAATGTGCCATCAGCAAGTTTTGCTTCAATAACTCTTGTTCCGGGTGTGGTAACCACGCCATTGGTAATTATCTGACTGATTCCTGCCGGGTCCCAGGTAAATTCAAAACCCGCAACCTGAGCGAAACGTCCGTCAATAAAACTAACCCTTGAAACCGCATTTTCGAGTATTTCTTTAAATTGATCTGGAGGTACATTTTCAACAACTGCCAGGAAGTTGGCAAATGGAAGAATATCAAATGTGGTCAATTCAGATATGTCGGAACCGGCATTGATAAAGGTATTATTACGGATCCCACCACCATTCTGGAAAGCAACATCAGGAGCATTTACCCCAAATGAAGGAGCAAGTTGGGTTGCCTGCCACAATAAGGCGTCAGCTACCAGGTCGCCTTCGTTGGTTTCGAGTGTTCTAATGTTGTTTTTAACACCATCCAAAGTTACTTCGGTTGTAGCAATAATATTTTGGGCAAGATTTGCGATGTATTCCGAAACAGGTTCCACCACTATATTAACAAGTGCTGCATCAGGGGTAGCGTTGGTTACTAAAACAGGATTACTTTCAGGGTCAATGCTAATAACCTTTCCGTCAACATCAAATTCGGCCATTAAATGGCCAACATAGGTGTATTCGCCCGGAGTGGTAACTACATAAACTTTTTCGCCATCAGCATCATTGTATTGTAGCGGATATTCGCCATAAATAGTCATTCCCGGAAGGGCAATCGAAGGATCGTTGGTTAACAGTTCGCTGCCGCCACCGGCAATGGCGATATCCACATGACGAAGTTGCGAAATGAGGGTTGAGTCTTCTTTTATGCTTTGGAGATGACTTATCAGGATAATTTTGTTGATGCCCAAATTCGTGAGCGAATCAATTTCTGCCTGGGCAATATTTACAAGGTCATCGTTAACAATAACATTTCGAGGGCTTGAAATATAGCTGAGCATTGGCGTTGTTAATCCAACTACACCCACATAAGTTCCGTTCAGATTTACTATTGTTGACTTTTTGATACGTCCGTTGTTTACCAAATCCAACATTCCTGGTTCTGCAGAGAAGTCGAGGTTTGCGCCCAGGTATGGAGGCTGTGTGAAAGAATAATCGCGGATGAATTTTTCGAGAATATCCGGTCCAAAGTCGAAATCATGATTTCCCATGGCAACAGCATCATAACCGATATGATCCATGGCAACAGCATCGTAGTAAGGCTGACCGGCAGGAAGATTGAGGCTTGCCGAAAATTCAGGTCCGGCAAGGAAGTTATCGCCTGACGAAAGCATGATTGTTTTACTGTTTTTGTTGAAAGCATCGTTTCTCAACGAATCAACTTTGGTTTTGAAGTTTGCTACGCCGCCATAAGCCGGGCCATAGCTCGATTCCAAAAGTTGTGATTCGGCATCGTTGTTATGAAGAACAGTAAGCATTTTAGGTAGTGTGGCGTTTGCCGCGTTTACCTGATAAACGGCAATACTTCCGCTAATTTCGTGGGAAACTACTACCAGAGGCTGTCCGCTTGGGCTTTCGGATGCAGCAATAAAAAGAATTCCTTCAGGACCGTAATGACCGGTCAGGTCATCTTCGGCAGCAACCGAGAAATTCCTGTCGTTGCGGTATTCCACAAATTCGGGGAAATTTGGATTTGTAACGTCATAAACCATCACTCCACCATCACGTTCCAAACCAATAAAGGCATAGTAACGTCCTTCAATTTCAGCAATTTTTAAAGCTTCCGGTTCGGGGCCTTTATCGTCGCTTCTTTGTTTAAAAGAGTTATTTAAATCGTGTGAAGAGTTAAAATTTTCGGATAATAATACGGCGGTAATTTGTTCGAAATCATCCTGGCTGTCGAAAACCATATTTCCGTTTTCATCCCAAACAGTAAACGAACGACCACCAAAGCTATAGATTTTTTCATATTTTCCATCTTTATTACTGTCGCCGTTAGCAGATGTTGTTTTGAGTCTTCCAAGGTTTTCATTTTTCTTTAAATACGATGCATTCGGAAATGCAACCGGATCAAGGGCAAGATCTTTTACCCGCTTCTCTTCGCTAAAACCGGCATAATCCCTGGAGTCGCCTTCATTTACGGTAACATAATAAGTGTTACCGTTTACAGTATAGCTGTCAACGGCATCCGGTAAAAACATCCCATAAACCGGCCATTGCTTTATTTCAACGCCTGCCGATCTGTCGCTTGCGTCTAAACCGTTACCCGGCAGGTTATGGTTTTTAAAGCCCATTCCTTTCAAACCGGTTACTGTAGCTGAAGCAATGTCAACAATTGCAAAAGCATTGCCTTCCTGAAGGGTTACAAAAGCAGTAGTATTATCCTCTGAAACTGCAATATATTCAGGTTCGAGGTCTTGGGCAACTGTTGCGTTAGGTCCAAAAATACGGATGCTTTCGTCGAGCACTGCACCGTTGAAAGCTGTGAATCCCGCTGTTAGTACATTTGCATTGGTGAGGTTCAGAGCGCCTACGCTCATATCAATAATTGAGATTGAACCTTCAGGATCAATGGTATAACTTGTGTTGGGTTCTCCTTCGTTGGCCACTAATAATTTGGCTCCATCATGGGTAAAAGTTATCATATCGGGCAACGAACCTACAGTGACCTGGCTCATGAAATTTCCATCGGTATCGAAGAAAACAACAGAACCCGGATCAGTTGCCGGATCAGCTTGCACTGCAACTGCCACAACGCCGTCAT
>CAIYZW010000222.1 GCA_903930725.1 uncultured Bacteroidota bacterium | reverse complement strand
CCGATGCCAAGCGCTTTGCCGATGGCAGCAAACAACTCATTTTCATGAAATGGTTTGCGGATATAACCCTGGATTTGTGGGGCAGGTGTATTTTCCTTCTTATCTTCAAACAAGCTGGCTGTCATGGCAATAATCGGTGTCTGTTTTCCTTTTTCGGTTGTTTTTATCAGGCGGGTTGCTTCATAGCCATCCATCACCGGCATGCGAAAATCCATTAAAATCAGGTGGGGGTTGCACTGCTCAAATTTTGTGATGGCTTCTTTGCCGTTGATGGCTTCGTTTGTTTGGAAACCAACCAGTTTTAGAAAACTTACTACCACCTGCCGGTTTTCTTCTTTATCGTCAACAACCAGGATGCGATAAATATCGCGCGGGTCATTAATCCGAATCACGCGTTTGGTAATGACAGCCTCGCTACCGTCGGCTACTCCGTCATGTACAACCACGTCTATCGTAAATACCGAACCTTTGCCGACGGTGCTCTTAACGGTAATATTTCCATCCATAAGCATGGCCAGTTCGAGGCTCAGGGCAAGGCCGAGGCCAGTGCCGCTGCTGGTCCTGATTCCGGCACTTGTTTGTTCGAACTGTTTAAAGAGTTTTCCAAGTTCATCTTCAGGAATACCTGGGCCTGAATCCTGTATTTCGACGATAAGGCGGTTTGTATCGCCATTAACTTTATTAACCCGCGTAACTACGGTAACTCCGCCATGGTCGGTAAATTTGATGGCATTACCAATAATGTTGATAAATATCTGGCGTAATTTCTGGTCATCGGCAACCAAATACTGCGGGAGATCACCGGGAATTTCGACACTTAGTTGAATTTGTTTGTACTGTACCCGTTCTTTGAACATCATCTGCAAATCGATCAAAAGCACATGTAAATCGAAATTTACAGGTTTTAACTCTACGTGGCCAGCTTCGATTTTCGATAATTCGAGGACATCGTTAATGAGTTTAAGCAAATGTTCGCCGGCGCGGTTGATAGAAGTGACGTATTCTTTTTGTGTAACCGATAATAATTTTTCGCGGTTCAGCAGTTGCGAAAAGCCAATAATCGCGTTAAGCGGCGTTCTGATTTCGTGCGACATGTTGGCCAGGAAAGTACTCTTGGATCTGTTGGCGGTTTCGGCCTCTGATTTTGCTTTTATGAGGGCAGCTTCAGCTTTCTTTTGTTCGGTGATGTCCCAATTGGTGCCAATCATGTTCAGTGGTTTTCCTGAATCGTCGGGCTGAACGGTGGCAAGCGCTCTTATATTATGAACTGACCCATCGGGCCAGAGGACCCGAAATTCTGTATCAAATTCTTTCTCACCTTTTATGGCCTTAATGATTTCGGCATTGCTTTTTACCAAATCGTCAGGATGAACCATTGCCTGCCTGGCTTCGAATGCAGTGTTGTAGGCATCGGGTGTAATTCCGTAGAGATAAAACATCTGCTCATCCCACGACAAATTGTTGCTGGCAATGTTGTAATCCCATATACCAACCCCACCAGCTTTAGTGGCAAAAGCCAGACGGGCAGCGGCTTTAACCATTGCCCCTTTTTGAATTATTGCTGTAAGTTTTGCCTTCCATAGCGTGAAGGACAAGAAAAGCCCAACACCTAATATTGTAAAACCATTTACGCGATTTGAAATTATAATATCCTGATTGACCTGCACAAAGGAGATGGCAAAATAAAAAAAGATGAATGAAACCCCGAAAAGCAACAAAGCATATAACGGGCGTATCAAAATGATCAACCCAGCAACTATGCAAGTAAGTAAATATGGGGTTATTGCCGATGTTATCATCTGATCGGCAGAGGCTACTACAGCACCAATAAAAAGCAAGAAAAACATGATCAGATAGATAGCGACCAACGCCATTTTATTGTTTTTCTTGGTTCGATACGAAAAGAAATAGAGCAGGATGTCAACCACTAAGAATGTTGACACAATAGCAACATGGCAGAGAATGATTGCAACACGCCATTGATGTTCGATACCTGTGGCGCTATCGAGCTTTAGCCAGAACACGATAATATGTATTAAGCTTAAAGGGATAACAACCATCGACATATAAAAAATCCGAAGCATGTTCTCCTGCCGGATATCATGATGTGCAATTTCTTTTTCAGCTTGTGTAAGCTTGAAAAAATCAATTATTTGCCCGAATAATTTCATATAAATTGTTGTTTAAGATTCGATTTATTTTAGCGTTCCAATTTCTAAAAACTGCAAAGCGGTCCTTAGCGGTCTCTTTTTTCATCAAACTTCAGCCTTTTGGTAAAGGATTTCGGCTGATGAATTGCTTTCGGTATTTTTTTCATCTTCTGCGGAATTTAAAGGGCGTGTTAATTTGAGCCTTAAATCCTCCAGCCGGTAAGGATTTATGGATATGGTTTAGTATCGTTTCAAGATTTTTAGGTTGGTGTGGGCAAATCATCGGCCATGCTCTTAAAAATCCATAATCGTTTCACTGTAATCGATAATTTTCGTTGCTTCTTCGCTTGCTGCTGTTGGCCAAACGCAGCTGCGTTACCGGAAAGGCTTTTTCAATAAAAGGAAAAATGTAGCACCTTAACTTTAATTCGATTTTAATTGGCATAAATGTAAAAATTGCTAACTGTAAAGGTAAAATAATTTAAGTAGGGATTTTAAAAACGTAATTTTTTTTATGGGATAGTTTTTGGCTTCGATTAACTTTAAAGGCTTCGGGGAAAAACCAATGAACCTTAGTGCCACAATGGCTAGCAAGCTAGCAAGCTGGCAAACTAAGAGAACCCTAAGCACTGTATTTGCCGATTTAATTAATGCTGATTTATGTTGGTTTCTATTTGATCCGTTTTTATCCGCGTTTGAAAATCCGTTTAATCCGCGTGCCATTTTTTGTTTGGGGTTGCTAACAAAACGAAATTGGTCAAGAGGGGGGGAGGGGGG
>CAIYZW010000221.1 GCA_903930725.1 uncultured Bacteroidota bacterium | reverse complement strand
GGGTCGTGGTCGCCAACGATATCGGTGCGTCCCGTTTTTTGCATACAAAACTCAGCTACCTTTTCCGAGCAAAAGGTTTGTGGGATAAAACCGTACAAGGCAGGTATGACGTTGGAATACTTTTGAGGTCTGTCGATTTTAAGGTAACCTGTTTCTTTGTCAATTTCGTATTTTACAGTGTCGGTGGGAACCATTTCGATAAAACAAGTGATAATTTCGGGTGCTTCCGGGCCAATATCCACACCATGCCATGGGTGCGATTTATACCTTAAACCCATCAATTTGCCTATCGGATCCATTAATTTGTTGCTCATAATTTGCTGCTTTATTGTGTGTTTTTTGTCGGCGAATTTATAAAATTATTTCCTGGGCCAGTGATAGATTTTAGATTGGATTTTTCCGGAGATATGCTTAAAAATTATCCTTTTCGGCGATTGACACAAAATTCTTTTTAAATTTCGAGTTAAAAGAAAATCGAAACGACTCCGGTTTGAAATGATTATTTCGGTGGAAGATTTATATAATAAAATGAACATCAAGCCTTAAGAGTAGTTTATGTTAGTTGATTCTGTTCAATTTGGGTTTAATCAATTCTTGTTAAAAGAGATGATTAAATTGCCTGTTGAAGACAAAAAAATTTACTTTTTTGGCAAATTAGTTTACTTTTGCGGATTGAATTTAGGAGTGAATTGATTACAATGATCTAATCTACAACGATTTATTAATGAAATATCAAAAACATTTTATTTTTCGCCTGGGGATATTATCAATACTTTTTGCCACCATTGTTTCGTCGTGCGTTCCTATCAAACGCATCGAATATCTGCAACAGGAGGTAAAAAGGCATGATACTTTAAGAACAGACTTCCCAAATAAAAATGGTGCTGATTATAAAATTAGCGCCCGCGACAACCTCTACATCAAGGTTTATAGTCCAATTGCTAAAACCGAGAACTTTTTTCAGCAGGACATTTCGACCAGTTCCAACTTTTATAACGATCAGGGTATTTACCTGAACAGTTATTTTGTAAGTGATTCCGGATTTATTGATTTCCCTTTTGTAGGACCGGTTTACGTAAAAGGGCTTACATACGATCAGGCTAAAGAACTCATTAAAGGTATTGTTGACGATTATGTAAAAGGAGCCAGTGTTGTTGTACGATTTGCTGCTTTTAAGGTAACTGTCCTTGGTGAAGTTAGAAGGCCAGGGGAATTTAGCATTTGGGAAAGCAAATTTAATATTTTTGATGCCATTTCACAGGCAGGCGATTTTAACCCTAAAGCTAAAAGAAATAACATCATTGTAGTGCGCGAAACTGACAATGGTTCAATGGTTAAGCATTTGGACATGAATAGTATCGAAATTCTGGAATCGGAGTATTATTATCTTTTGCCCGGTGATATCATTTATGTTCCTCCTTTGAAGGGCAGTAACTTTGTTTTTGCTGAATTCCCATATGCTCTGATATTTACAACAATATCAACCACATTGCTATTAATCAATTATTTTCAATAACTAATTATTTAAACTGTGGATAACAATAACAACTATCTAAACACTAACCAGGAAGAATCCGTTGATATTAAGGCCCTGTTTTTCAAGTTTTTCAGGTACTGGTATTTCTTCGCACTAACAATTTTTGTCTCGTTACTCGTTGCCTTTTTATTTAATAAATACACTAAACCTGTATTTGAAGTAAAAACCACAGTGCTCGTCAAGGAGGATAAAGCAAGCCAGGGACTGCTTGGCATCGGTTTGATAAATAACCAGCAAAATCTTCAAAATGAGATAGGTATCCTTAATTCTTACGCACTTGCCTCCAGGGCTATTGATGGGCTTAATTTTGAAATTGCCTACTTTGAGGATAATAATTTTGTAACGAAAGAACTCTACAAAGATTCTCCGATCAAAGTTTTGATGGATTCGCTTCATGCACAACCAAAAAACATCAAGTTTAATGTTACAATCCTGTCAAATGCCGAGTTCAGGCTTGAAGTGCAGGTTGAAAATGCTGCACTTTACGATTTTAGTACAAAAAAGGATATTGGTGAACCGGCCAACATCAACATAAATGAGGTTTACCGGTTTGGAACTGACATTTCATCGTATGATTACAGTTTTAAAGTTCTCCTAACCGAAAGTTTTACTTCAGAGTACATCAATAAAAATCTATCATTCATTTTTAACGATTACAAAAGTTTGATTGGCGCCTATCGGGGTATAAAAATTGAACCTGTAAATCGTGAAGCTTCCATTGTTGAGATTTCGTTAAAGGGTGGAAATACTGATAAAATCACTGATTATCTTAATAAACTTGGTTACGAATATTTGCTCAGAGGCATCGAAAAAAAGAATATGATCGCCGAAAACACCATTCGTTTTATTGATTCGGAACTTATTGATATCACTGATTCGCTCAACTTTACTGAGAACAGCCTTCAAAATTTCCGAATGAATAATGAGGTGATGAATCTCGACTTTCAAACGCAGCAGGTTTTTACTACAATGACTGATTTGGAAAATCAAAAAGCTCAGTTGATGGTAAAAGCAAAGTATTATAAAAGTCTTCGTGATTATCTGTTGAAAACCCGCGAAAACATTAATGATGTGGTGATTCCATCATCTATGGGCATCGAAGACCCGCTTTTGAGCCAGTTAATTGGTGGTCTTGCCGATTTATACTCCCAACGTGCCGAGTTATTATTTAACTCCTCTGAGAAAAATCCGATGATTGCCTCCATTGATCAACGAATTTCGACAACCAAGAATACCATTCTCGAAAATATTTCGAACATCGTTAAAACATCCCAGATATCAATTCAGGATATTGACGAACGTATCGCCAAACTTTCCGGTGCCATTAATAAGCTTCCGCAAACCCAGCGCCAGCTATTCGGAATCGAACGGAAATTTAAACTTAACGATGCTTTATATACTTACCTGCTTCAAAAACGTTCCGAAGCTCAAATTGCAAAAGCATCAAACCTTCCTGACAACGAAATAGTTGACAGAGCCATGGACGGTGAGCAGGTTTATCCAAAAAAGAGTCTTAATTATCTGATTGCACTCCTCTTAGGACTGATGCTTCCGGTGGTTTATATTTTGGCTAAGGATTATCTTAACGATACCATACTTGAGCGTAAAGACATCGAAAAGATTACAAACCTGCCGATTATCGGGCACATTATTCATAGTACAAAAGAAAATACTGCTGTTGTTGCAGAGTCTCCAAAATCGTCTATTTCTGAATCTTACAGGTCGGTAAGAACAAATCTGCAATATTTTACCAAAGGCAAGGAGCAACAAACCATTTTAATTACTTCGGATATGGTGGGAGCCGGAAAAACATTCACTTCCATCAACCTGGCCTCCATACTTGCGATGACCGATAAAAAGACCCTGCTCATTGGTTTTGACCTCAGGAAACCTAAAATTTATCAGGCTTTTGGTCTTAATAATGCTAATGGAATCAGTTCGTACCTCATCAACAAAAACAAGCTCGATGAAATTATTCAGGTTTCACCATTAAAAAACCTGGATATTATTATGGCCGGACCGATTCCTCCAAACCCTGCTGAGTTGATTTCATCGCCGAGAACAGATGAGATGTTTGAGCAGCTTAAGAAAAGGTACGATTATATTGTGATCGACACTCCTCCAGTGGGTTTGGTTACTGATGCATTCCTTCTGATGAAATACACCGATGCAAATGTGTTTTTAGTTCGTCAGGGGGTAACCCACAAACAAATTTTCGAATCAATCATTAAAGATGTTGAAGATCGTAAAATGCCCAATTGCTGCATCCTTGTTAATGATGTTAAGTTAGGAAAAGGCTCCTACGGTTATGGTTACGGCTACGGTTATGGTTACGGTTATGGCTATGGGTACGGCTACGGTTATGGCTACGGTTATGGCTATTATTCTGATGACGCCAGCACCAAAAAGAAATCGTTGATGAGTAAAATATTTGGCAAAGTATAACACTGATTATTTTGCCCCCGCATAAAAAAAACCGCCGGATTCCGGCGGTTTTTTTGTTGAAGTATGCCTGACGAAAAAACGTTGGTTTGTGGTCAGGACTGTGATTTGGTCATGGTTATGAAATCCTGATCTCTTTACTGATCCTGGTTTCGATTTTCTTTGGAAGTGTTATCCTTAATATTCCATCCTTGAAATCAGCACCGATTTTGTCGGTATCAATGGTTTCGGGCAATGTGAAGGTGCGGCAAAATGTTCCGTAAACAAATTCCTTACGGGTGAATTTTGTCTGTTCATCTGTTTTTTCGGCTTCTTTATCAGATGAAATGCTAAGAACATTTTTTTCGAGGTTGATTTTTACGTCATCCTTTTGAACTCCCGGAATGGCTAATTGTAATTCGAAACCGTTGCTGTTTTCGAGAATGTTGACCGAAGGAGCACATTCGTAGTTTTTGTACTCCATCTTTTCTTTGTTGGTGTCGCCAAACAAGTCCTGAAATAAATCAGAAAGTGGCGAATAAGGACTGAATCTCATCATTGTCATTAGGTTACTCCTTTCTATTATGGTTAAAATTTATTTTAAATGATGAAAGCGGTTTTTCAACTATTATACCAGTACCAATTTTTATCAAATACACCGATTAAAAGCGACAATATGGCATTTACCTCAATTATGAAGGCGGTCATAATGGCCGATTGGCTAAACTCCCAAACTCCAAATCCCAAACATCAAACAAAACGTAAGAAGTGGCCAGTCGGCAGTAGTTTACACGCTTTGCGCCCTGCGCTCAGCTCTCTGCAAAATAAACAAACGCCAAACACTTCAACACCGAAATCCGCTTTCTTAACATTTTAAAACACAAAAGATAATTCCGGGTTGAAAATTATTCAGACTTTTGTACAATCATATTTATTCATTCACTTTTGATAAATGTCTGAGCACCATCTTCATATTCTTAAAATATTCAAGTTTAAAAGGGTAATTATCCCGGTTATTCTTGGATTGGGTGTGGCTGCCTATTTGGTATTCAGGAATTTTGATGCCGATCCGTTTTATAAAATTCACTGGACTTACTACTCTTCACTTTGGATTTTTATCGCACTCTTGCTGATGGTTACGCGGGATGTTGCTTATATTTACCGTATCAGGCTGTTAACCGACAAAAAACTGAGCTGGCGGCATGCGTTTGATGTGATTATGCTGTGGGAGTTTTCGTCTGCTGTTACACCAAGTGTTGTTGGAGGTGCGGCCCCGGCTTTGTACATTATCACCAAAGAGGGAATTAGTCCCGGGCGCGCTACAGCCATTGTAATGATTACCGCCCTTTTGGACGAACTGTTTTACATTGTTATGGTTCCGGTTATCATTTTACTGGTGGGGACTCACAATCTGTTTGCCAGCGAGCGAAGTTATCTTTTTATAAATACACAAATCGGGTTGCAGGGCATATTTATCATCGGCTACCTGTTTATTTTTGTGCTGACTTCTATAATTTCCTATGGTGTATTTATAAAGCCCCGGGGGTTTAAATGGATTCTGTTAAAGCTTTTTAAATTACCATTTTTACGAAAGTGGCGACATCAGGCAGGGCAGGCAGGCAACGACATTATCATTACTTCGGCCGAAATGCGCGACAAACCTAAGATTTTCTGGTTCAGAGCAATTACAGCAACATTCTTATCATGGACTGCCCGTTTTTGGGTTGTCAATTTCCTTATTTTATCCATCACTCCGGTGGGCGATCACTTCCTGATATATGCCCGCCAACTCATCATGTGGGTTATCCTGCTCATCAGTCCAACCCCTGGTGGTAGTGGCATTGCCGAATTTGTATTTTCCGATTTCCTGGGCGATTTCATCCCGGTTGGACTTACCGCTGCACTTGCACTTTTGTGGAGGTTGGTAAGCTATTATCCTTACATTTTTATTGGCGCCATTGTTCTTCCAAACTGGTTGCGGAGAGTGTTTGTAAAGAAGGCTGAGTGAGGGGGAGAAGTGGGCAGTGGGCAGTTGCCAGTTGCCAGTCGCCAGTAGGCAGTTGTCAGTAGGCAGTTGTCAGTCGCCAGCCGGCAGCCGGCAGTCGCCTGTTTGAAATTTCCAACGTTCCAATCTTCCAATTTTCCAATCTTCAATTCTTCCTTCTCTGTGTTTCTCCGTGTTCTCCGTGCCTCCGTGGTAAAAATATTCCAACATTCCAATCTTCCAATCTTCCAATTTTCCACCTTTCCTAACCATCAATCTTCCGGTTTTAACCCGGTTAATTTTGCTTAGCATTTCTTAACATTAATTTATTGTAAAATACTACAGTTCATACATTGGCTGTCGTTCTTTATTATAAATTTGGCCTTTCATTTTTCTACTCAAATTATGGTTATTCCTTCTCGTTTTTACTTTACAATTCTTTTGTGGATTGCAATGCCGGTTTTTGCGCTCTCGCAGATACCGGCTGGGTATTACAGTTCCGCAACCGGTACAGGCGCAACACTTAAAACACAACTTTACAACATCATCACAGGTCACTCGGTTATCAGTTATGATAACCTTTGGAATGCTTTTCCAACAACCGACGACAACCCTGCCGGAAAAGTCTGGGACATGTACTCAAACTG
>CAIYZW010000220.1 GCA_903930725.1 uncultured Bacteroidota bacterium | reverse complement strand
GGATTTGGATAAATGGAGAGTCCGTTCAACGACAGATTATTGATGCCGGTGATGCTCATGGTGAAATTATCAACAACTGATAAACCGTTTGTAGCAAACAGGCCATCGTAATTTGGCGATTGAGTATTAAAAGTAACCTCAAGTGTGTGTTCCTCACTGGTTGATGGACGGAAGACGCGGAAGTTAAGTGCTTCTCCTTCAGCGAAACCATCAACATCACTTGTCGAGATATCATCAGCAAAAAGCGACATACCCATCGTATTTGCATCAACGATGGTCATACCGGCACACAGCCCACCGTTTGTAAAGGCTCCGATAACGTCACCATTTACAAGATTTGAAACTGCACTTTCGCTGAAAATAACAGCATGGCTAACTCCGGTATAATTTACATCGTTCCAGTTTGTGATGTTTTTGCTGCGGACAGGTTTGCTGTATGAATAGCTGTTATCGGCACCACATGTTGGGAATGTGAAGTTACCACCAACCGTTGTTTTAACATAGTAAGCTTTACCAGGAACAAGGCTAACCAATGTGTTGATACCTGCAGCAGGATAATAGATTCCGTTTCCGGCAATTTCGACAGCAATAACAAACCCGGGAATCGTTCCAAGTTGGGTGGCAGCTATGTTGCAGGTCGAAATGACAGGAATCAGATTCCATCCGGCATCGAGTGAAATTGTCGGAGACGCATATTCGCCAGTAATTGTCAGTGTTTTTGCTACCGACATTTTGGTAAGATAGCCGTGTGCATTTGAGAAATCACCCATGGTGTTGATTCCATACAATGGCCAGTAGAGTTGTCCAAAGTATTGCGAAATGATCATATCGGCAGCAACCGGTGCAACAACACCAGCAAAAGTTGCCTTTGAGACCGGTGCAACCGGTGAAGACCAGCCATTCCAGCCCTGAGGCATTGGGATGACGATCGAAGGCACCAGCGTTGTAAAGGTATAGGGACCAGCCCATGCACTTTGTTCGTTTCCACAAACAGTCTGAACATAGAAAGAATAAGAAGTGGTGGGATTTAAATTACCTAAAAGGTAAGGATTGGATGTTACTCCGATAATATGTGTTCCTGATCCCTGATTAAATCCTGTTACACCGTATTCAAGATTCCATTCACTTCCTGTAGAAGTCCAGCCAAGAAGTGCTGAAGTTGGGGTAATATTGGTGGCGGTCAAAGCTGAAGGTACGGGGCAAGGAGGTGTACAATCTCCTGTTCCTGTATAGAGTGTTGTTCCGACACCTCCGGTGTTTGCCACTAAGGTATATATTACCGCTCCAAATGGGTCAACAACCTGTAGGCCGACTTCCTCAGGATAACTTCCGGGCGCATTCCAGTAAACACTAAATGATATGCCGTGGCAAATGGAAACCAGTTGCGTGTAGATCAATCCGGTGGTAAAACCAGCACCCAACTCGGCAACAACATAGCCATTCTGGATAACCTGCATAGTTGCCCCGTTCCAGCCATCACCAAAACTATCAGTTAAATTGAATGTGTATTCACAAGCCAGGTCACACATCAAAGTCTTGAAGTTTGCAGGTCCGGCAAAATCGCTCAAATAATTTGCCGAACAATGGGCCTGAACATAGAAATCATAAGATGTGAACGATTGAAGATTGGCAAGATGATAGGTAGTGGTGGTAACATTTGTAATTAATGTACCCGAAGTTTGTGGATTAAATCCTGCTGGTCCATAAAGGACATTCCAGGAAGTTTCGTTGCTGCCGGCAGTCCAGTGTAGGTCGGCTGAATACTGCGCAAGATTGCCTGCATACAGATTTGTCGGTACCGGGCAAACCATGGTTACACATTCTTCATTGGACAAACCTGTTTGATAGGCCGGACCAACACCAACAACTTCACTGATTTTGTAGCAATAGGTCGAACCCAGAACTACATTTTCATCGGAATAGGTTGTCCCATAAACATCGGCAATGTCAACCCCATTGCGGAATACATT
>CAIYZW010000219.1 GCA_903930725.1 uncultured Bacteroidota bacterium | reverse complement strand
TAATTTGTGGTTTCGATAACAAAAGAGGTTTTTATAATCGAAGAATCTTTATCGTTTTTTGGAATAGCCAAACGGAATCTGGTAACCCAGTCCCCATTCGATAAAATCGGCAACAGCTCCGTTTCGGGTTTTTAAGGCAGCGCGGGCAAAAAGATTGTCGGTAATATGAAAGCTGCCACCAACCTGCAAATAGGTATTTCCTTTATGACCGACATTTTCGGTAAGATAAAAGCCCAACTGTGTTACCAGGGTTAAACGGTACATCCTCAAATAATGCGAAACATGCCACCCGGAATAGGCCAGATCGCCGAATTTGGCATTTTCAATTTTTACGGGATAGTCGCGCAGTGCCGATTCATAAAATCCATCGAGACCAACTCCTACCTTGCCAACATGATGATAAGCCCATGCGTAATCAATTGATAATGACGAGATAAAATAGGTTGGCCCGTCATAAATCTGGGTGGTTGTGGTTTTTCCTCCTGCACTTCCAAAAACAATAAAATCTGAATGGCGTTGGTATTTTTCGATGGTTTTTCGTTCAAACTGAGGGCGGGTGGCCGGATTGAAATTCTCGTCAGTTTTTTTGGTGTAGTTTTTCACCGGATTAAAGCTATAACGCCCGCCCAGAGCAATTCCAGCCAGGTTTATTCCCAGATTGGGGGTGCGGGTTGATCCGTTGGAAAAATGGGTCAGATCAAAATCGAGCTTCACATGAAAACGTCTGCTTAATTCGTACGACAATCCGGTTGCAGCATTAAAATAAACATTGTGCTTTGAGCCGATGACCTGCTGATCGGGGTTTTCTTCGGGATTATATTTATAAAAGCCATACGACAAACCAACTGCCAGTTCCCAATTCCAGGTCAGTTTTATTCCTCTCCAGACCGGCGACCGCATAAACATGTAAAGCGCTTGTGGAGTGCCTAATTCGCCACCTTCAAAAGCAACACTGTAAAAACCAATACCATACACCGGGAAATTATACAACTGATCCCATTTTTGCTTTTTCCCTGATGATTGGAATCCAACCCTGAAATCGAGCGCATCGTAAGGGTTGTCCATAATATCATTCAACGATTCGGTATTTTTCATAAAACGCCCATGATGATATTTAAAGTCAATAACATTAAAATATCCGTAGTTAAGGCTATTTCTTTTGTCCTTCAACATTTGCGGATAATCCTGCGCCAGCAGATTGCCAAACAACAACAGGCCAAAAACTAAGATTGCGATTATCTTTTTCATGCTATCTGGTTGGGTTTTTAGGGTTAATTGAATTTTCCAATCTGCTTTGATTTAATGGGACAAGCTCGTATTCGATGCTTTGAGTGTTTGGCCGGTAAATATTTCCATCGGCAACATCAACAACCAGCGGAATTAATCCTAACAAAATATCTGCTGCCACATAAATGATATGAGGCGACCTGATCACTTCATAACGAAGCGTTTCGAAACCTTCCTTTTTTATCTCAATAATGCTGCCTTCCTGGAGTTTGTATTTGGTAACACGAACCTTTAAAGGTGCCTCGCCCAGCAACTCACCATCAATAAAAACCAGCGCCTTATCAGGATTTCCGGGCTTAACCTTTATTGTGTTCATTTTCCCGCTCAGGATAGTTGCACAGGAATTTAGCAGAATAGCCAAGGCAAACACTAAAACTGCCGAAGGCCAATTAATACGATTTAAATACCTCATATTTATAATGTTATAATGGTGAATTTGTCTTTTTATGCGGTTTTCAAAAATAACATAATACTTAATAAATGGAAGGAAAAGCTGTTCGTTACCTAAAAATAAAAATCAACCGTGGGTAAAATTTCCATTTGAACCTGGTCATAACCTGTTGGTTTTCAATAATTACAGGATTGTCTATTGTTTGTCTATTGATGATATTTGGACAACAAGGCAGCCTCGCCCTACTTTTACCATCAGCAATTTAATGCAGGCCGTTATGAAACATCATCACATCATTATTAAAGGAAAAGTCGGAAACACAGGATTCCGGCTATTTGCGCTCAGGGGCGCCAGCAAATACGGAATATGTGGAGAAGTTTTGGAAAAAGATGGGGAAATTATTGTGGATGTTGAAGGTGACGAAACAAAGCTTCAGTTTTTTGAAGAGTGGTGCCGCAAAGGTCCCGAGGGAAGCCAGGTTGAAACACTAATCTGCACCGACAAAGAAGTAATTGGTTATGAAGATTTTAAAATTTTATAAACTCAAAAATTAAAAGTTATGAAAAATTTATCTCTACGCTTTTTAATCGTTTTCTTTCTTATTACAAACGGGATCTTAGCCCAGAAAACCTGGACAGGTGCTACAAGTACAGCCTGGAACACAGCAGGCAACTGGTCGCCCGGCGGGGTACCCGGATCCACTGATAATGTGGTTATTCCATCGGCACCTGTCAATCAGCCATTGATTAGCGGGACATCTACACCTGCTTGCAACAATCTCACCGTTAATACGGGCGCAATTCTCACCATCAGTGCTACCAACCTGAATAATGCGTTGCTTACAGTGTCAGGTACTGCAACATTCAATGGAGAACTATCAATTGGCGGTTGGCTGGCAAAAACTGGTAAAATTGTCGCCACGAATGTAGTCTGGAATTCAACTTCCATTCTTGAGCCATTTAGTGGCTCAAGAATGGAAGTAAGCGGCAACTGGACATTTTCGTCCGGCTCATCCATTGATATGGGATATTGCTGGGTAACCTTTACCGGAACCAGCAATTCGACCATAACCAACAACAGCGCCAACAGCAAATTCAGCTCGCTGACGTTAGGAAAAACCGCATCCGCCACAACCTACCTCGGAGCAACGTCCACAGCAACGTTAACGGTTACAGGAGCCCTCAACATTAACGCTAACAATACCCTGAACGGTGCAGCTAATATTACCACGATTTTACAGTCAAACGTGGTAAGCAACGGTGTTTTCAAGTTCGATTATGGAACCGTGAGCCTTGAGCGTGCCACCGGCACCCAGCAAATTGATCTGTTAACAACTACCAATTACTTCAATTCTCTGAAAATAAATGGTGGTGGAACCGTGATTATCAACAACACGCTTTCTGTTATGGGTAACCTGACCATTCAATCCGGGACTTTTAATCCGCAAAATAATACACTGTATGTTACCGGAAACTGGATAAACACTGCAGGCCCGGCCTATTTTACCGAAGGGACAGGCAAGGTGGTTTTTAATATAATCATTAATAAAGATGGTGGCAGAGATTACGATCAGGTAATTCAAAACGCCGAGAATTTCAATATTTTGGAATTAAATAACGCATACGGCGATCTGATTATTAACAGCGGGTTGGTGGTGGTTACCTGCAACCAGTACGATTGGGTGGCCGGTGGTCTGAATGTATCACAGGGAGTTTTTACGGCACTCGATCTGGCTGAAAACGGCATTTTTGGAAGATACACCCTTTCGGGCACCGGAACCATAAACCTCACCAACGACGATGGCTATGTTGACCTTAATGGCGCAACACTCAACATAAGTGGCGGGACTTTTAATGTGTATGGCGGGACTACCGACAGCTACTGGCCTTTTGGCGGCAACTCATCAATTACCATGAGCGGAGGCATTCTGAATTTTGCAGAAACCGGAATCCTGGTGAGTTCATCAACAACTACACTAACATCCAACATTAC
>CAIYZW010000218.1 GCA_903930725.1 uncultured Bacteroidota bacterium | reverse complement strand
TTCTTTAATAAAAAGAGAAAAATTAAAGGTTAACCTGGGTTCGGTTCCTGGCTTAAATGATTGTGTTTTCTCATAAATAATTGCTTGCGGCGATTTTCCATGAAGTTTAATTTCAAGGCTCATTTTTTCAGATTTCTTCATGCCTGAATTTGTGATTTCAACTTCCACATCAAGTAGGCCATCGCGATAATTGTTGGCGAGGTTTGGATGGGCAAAAAAATCGCTGATGTAAGTCCTTGGAACCGAAAACAGGAAAACATCCCGCTCGATACCGCTGATGCGCCAGAAATCCTGACATTCGAGGTAAGCGCCGTCGCTCCAGCGATAAACCTGCAAGGCAAGTAAATTTTCGCCGGGTTGCAAAAACGACGAAATTTCAAATTCTGCCGGAGTTTTGCTGTCCTTGCTGAATCCAACTTCACGGCCATTTACCCACACATAAAAAGCTGATTTTACACCGCCGAAATGCAGAAAAATTCTTCGGTTGTTCCAGTTTTCGGGAATTGTAAAGGTGGTAAGATAGGAGCCGGTTGGATTGATGTCGTGTGGGATGGCCGGTGGCTGTGGATTTTCTGTCCATTCATAAGGCTGGTTTACGTAAATCGGGATGCCGTAACCCTGCAATTCCCAGTTTGAAGGAACAGCAATATTATCCCAGCTTTTAGCATCAAACCCTGGTTTATAAAAATCCTTTGGCCGTTCGGCAATTTTCTCAACCCAGTTAAATTTCCAGGTTCCATTGAGCGATTTGAAATAAGGTGAAGCCTCCTTTTTGTTTTTAAAAGCCTGTTCAACATTGGCAAAAGGAACATAAAAAGTATGAGGCTCCACGGTGTTTCGCGAAACAACTTCAGGGTTTTCGATATCCTCGAAAATATTCTTTTCCTGAGCCATAATTTTTGGTGAATAGATCAAGAGTATTAAAACCGGCAAAAGCGCGTAATTTATTTTCATAGTATTTTTTTAAGATTAAAAAAGTCAGGTATCATCTAAAACTTAACAATCCACAAGTTGGCTGATGTTTGGTTAAACTTTTAAAACTCATCGCTCATCCCAAAATTTGGCTGGCGATTTATCCATCTTCCGCGGGTAAAATCGGGAAAATCCTGAGGTTCGCCGCCGCTGGCAATGGATTGTTCCGATAAAGGCGTAATCACGCTCCAGGCTGCAGCATCATAAACATCGAGCGGTGGCTGGATTTTGCGTTTTACGGATTCCACAAAAGCATTCAGCACAAAAAAGTCCATGCCGCCATGGCCGGAGCCTTCAGCCTGGTCCTGGTATCTTTTCCAAAGTGGGTGGTCATATTTTTCGAGATAAGGTTTCGAAGGTTCCCACTGATGCGCCGGGCTTGTCCCTTCGATGTAAAGCTGGTTTCCGTCGTTCATCCACAGACCTTTTGTTCCCTGAACGCGAAAGCCGAGCGAGTAGGGGCGGGGCAGACTGGTATCGTGAATCACGATGATAGATTCGCCGTTGGCTGTCGTAATTGTCGTGGTAACCACATCGCCCATCTTCCATTTAAGTTTTGAATTTGGGTGAT
>CAIYZW010000217.1 GCA_903930725.1 uncultured Bacteroidota bacterium | reverse complement strand
AACTTTGCCTATTTTCCCGGCATGGAAATTAAAATGCTCAATTACACAAATGCAGGAGTTATAGCGGCTACCCAGCCTATTTATGCTGGTGGCCGGATAAGATCGGGTTATGAGTTGGCATCGCTGGGCAAAAACATCAAAGAAGAGGCTTTAACACTTACAACCCAGGAGGTGCTTGTTAAAACTGAAGAATATTATTGGACGCTGGTTCTTCTCGAAGCAAAACGAAAAACCTTAACCAGCTACGAAAGCCTTTTGAATAATTTGCTCAAAGATGTTCAGGTTTCATTTAATGCCGGCTTAATTCAGAAAAGTGATCTTCTTAAGGTGCAGTTAAAAATAAACGAAATAAATGCCAGCAAGCTCCAGCTCGAAAACGGTATTTCGTTGACCAAAATGGCCCTTTGCCAGCATATCGGGATTACTTACTCCGAGCAGCTAAGCCTGCAGGACACAACTTTTAATATTGCTTCGCCGCAATTGTTCTTCGTCGAGCCCGACGTAGCCCTGCCAACTCGAACCGAATATCAGATGCTCAGCCAGGCAGTGGATGCCGAAATCCTTCAAAAAAGGATGGCTCGCGGTGAATTACTGCCCGAAGTTGCGGTTAGTGTTCAGGGATTATACCTCGATGTGGCCGATCAGCAGGAAACTTACGGTATTGCCCTGGCAACATTGTCAATTCCAATTTCCGACTGGTGGGGAGGTTCGCATAAACTGAAAGAAAGCAACATAAAAATTGACCGCGTCAAAAACAACCTGCTCGAGAAATCGGAATTGTTTAAACTTCAGATGCAAAAAGCCTATAGCCAATTAACCGAAAGCTACCAGCAGATAAAAGTTGCCGAGTCGGCAACAGAACAAGCAATTGAAAATGTGAATGTAGTTACCGACAATTACAAGGCTGGAATCGTTTCGACCTCCGATTTGCTCGAAGCACAAGCCATTTACCAGGAATCTATAGACAGGCTGATTGATGCAAAAAGCACTTATCAGATCAGGCAGGTTTATTACCGGCAGGTCGTAGCTCAGGTTGGCATTTAACAGTCTAAAGCGAGTGATGCCTGAGTTAAAAAACCCGGTGCATCGCTGAATTAAACAAAACCACAGGTCTTAACAATAAACCTTAAATGAGGCTGCTGCGAAAACATCAGGGCAGCCTCACTTTTTTTTGGGGGTCGAATTAAAAGTCAAAAATCAGAACCAACAAAATTTTGCATCCATGAAATAACTCCTGGAAGCATCATATCTGCCTAATCCTGGACCTGGTAAAATAATTCGACCAATTATTGAAAATAACTACCTTTGGATGTTCATTCACAACTTTTCAAATGTACCAGTCTGTCTTCCAAAAACTAAAACTGTCAGGCAATTTAAGAATTTCCAATAAAGCAAATCGGAGACGCATTTCCTCACTATCTTTTAGCCTTTGGAAGGGCAACGGTGGACAAAATCCGATAACATTAAGTGACAAAATCCGATAAAAATGAAAACGAAAATTTTACTTTTTGCATGTCTTGCTTTCCTGATGCTAAAAAATCAGGCACAAACAGTGACCGATATTGATGGGAATGTTTATAACACTGTCACAATTGGAACGCAGGTTTGGATGAAAGAAAACCTAAAAGTTAAACATTACCGTAATGGCGATAATGTACAATATGCGCCTGATAGCACAAAATGGCCAAATCTTACGATTGGTGCCTGGTGTTATTATAATAGTGACTCAACTTTTCAATCAACCTATGGACTGCTCTACAACTGGTGGGCTGTAAACGACAGCAATAATATTGCGCCTCAGGGCTGGCACATTCCATCGGTATATGAATGGCAAACCTTGTTGACGTTCCTTGGTGGAAATGGCATTGCCGGTGGTAAAATGAAAGAAGCCGGGACTATTCATTGGTTGAATCCAAATGCCGGAGCAACAAATGAAAGTGGTTTCACGGCTTTACCAGCAGGCATGCGTTATTATGCAAACGGTCAATACATGGATTTGGGCCATGCAACCATGATTTGGAGTTCGACAACTGATTATCTTAAAGCTGCCTATAATTGTTATTTGGGCAACACCTTTTCGGAAGCTACCATTGCTTATGTATGGGTAGAAACGGGTTTGCCGGTCCGTTGTGTAAAAGATAATACCGCTGTTTTGATTAATGAAAATGATATTGAAAACCGCCTGCAAATATTTCCAAATCCGGCTACGAGTCTTTTAACCATAAACTGTCCCGGCAGCGAGAATCTAATTGTTTCCGTTTTTGATGTTTTTGGAAAACTTGTCCTTCAAAAGAATTTGGATGGTGGCAAAAATGAAATTGACATCAGTTCATTAATGAATGGACTTTATTTAATTCAGGTTTCAGGATCAGATTGGACTGTTCAGAAAAAGATAATTAAAGAATGAGTTTTTGCACAAGAATATAAATCAAATCCCAAGTCTTTTCTGGCTCGATATGCTTAATCAGCGAAGGCCCGGATTGGGTAAAATTATACCTACATCAAAAAGTAATTTTCAAACCGAACATACCTTCAAAAAATGAGAAATCTTAAACTATTCATCCTGGCATTGACAGCCCTGGTAGCAATTTCGGCTTGCAAGCCAAAACCTGTTGCCTTACATAAAATGAGCACCGAAGTTTTAAAAGACAAAATTGCCGGTGGCTGGGCCGGAAAGATGATCGGTGTAACTTATGGCGCACCAACCGAGTTCCGCGCACAAGGCAAAACTTTCGACGATCCGATAAAATGGACGCCGAAAGACATTCCCGGCAGTATGTGGCAGGACGATATTTACGTCCAGCTTACTTTTATGATTACTATGGATAAATACGGTGTTGATGCTCCGGCAAAAAAATTCCAGGAAATGTTTGCAAAGGCCGGCTACATGCTGTGGCATGCCAATGTTCAGGCGCGCAAGAATTATTACGATAGCATTTTTCCGCCGGCTTCCGGCAGTCCAGAGTTTAACCCTCATGCCGATGATATTGATTTTCAGATTGAGGCCGATTATCTGGGTTTGATGTGTCCCGGAATGCCCGCCACAGCATCCAAAATGGCCGATAAAATTGGCCACATCATGAATAATGGCGACGGCGTTTATGGAGGGATATTCATTGCTGCACTTTACACCCAGGCCTACCTCGAATACGATATTCCCACAATCATCAACAATGCGCTCAAATCGTTGCCCGCCGAAAGCGATTATGCCAAAATAGTTGCCGCTGTTATCACGCTTCACCACCATTATCCCAACGACTGGAAAGCTGCCTGGAAAGAATTGGAAACAAAATGGGGCGCCGATCATTTTTGTGGGGCTGGTTACGATTTTAATATTGACGCCAAACTAAACGGTGCCTACATCGTGATGGGGCTTCTTTACGGTGGTGGAGACCCGTTAAAAACCCTCGAAATCAGCACACGTTGCGGCCAGGATTCTGATTGTAATCCAAGTAATGCCATGGGTGTCCTTGGTGTTATTTTCGGTTTTGAAAAATTGCCTCCTGAAATGAAAAATGGCGTAACCCGAATGGGTGATTCGTTATTTATCAACACCGATTATTCGTTTAATATAGCCGTCGAAAATACCTATGACTATGCCATTAAACTGATTGCCGAAAATGGTGGGAAAATAAACGGGAATGAAGTCGGAATCAAAGTACAAGCCCCGGTAGCACCCGACTTGGAAGTTTCTTTTCCCGATGTTGTGCTTGATAAGAAAATTTCAGTTTTTGATAAGAACGCCTGGGCTTTTTCCGGTGACTGGAAAGCCTACCAAAGAAATGGCTGGCCGGATAACAAACCTTACAACCAGGCCATGTTTGCGGAAAAACCTGGCGACGCCTTCGAAATCAGTTTTACCGGCAGCGGCATTTCGATTGATGGCAACTGGTTTAAAGACGGCGGCAAAGCTGATGTATTCCTTGACGGGAAGTTCGTTCGTATCATTGATACGTATTACTTTTATAACAACCAGGAACACGACAACATCACTTTGTGGCACGTAACCGGCTTAACAAATGGCCGGCATCAGGTAAAATTAGTGGGAAAAGGAGAGAAAAAGCCGGAGTCTCTCGGTTCAAAAATATACATCACTCAGGCCATCATTTATAAAACAGCGCCAAAGAAAAGCGCATCGGTTAAGTTTTCGTTCGAAAAATAAAAGATTTGTTTTGTCAGAATTGCTTCATTAATTTTGGTGGAAATTCAATGGGCAAAATAAGTTACCACGAAAGGTTAATGTAAACACGGCAGAATTTGATTTTATTTTACCGATATAGCAAATAGAAATATCGTTCATGCAAATTTTAAACAATAAAAAAGGAGGTTTTATGAAAACAAAAAGATTAATCATCAGCACTTTACTGGGTGTGGTTTTTGGTTTTGTGTGCTTTGGTTTTGCTTCAAGCGGACAAAACGAAATTTCGACGGTTTTGGCTCTAAACATCATTCTTAGCAGGATGCTTATCGGCATAGCCATTGGCATAAGTCGTTTCGAATGTAAACATTGGTCGTTGCACGGAATAATCATGGGTTTTGTTTTTAGTTTACCTATGGCTTTTGGTGCCATGTTAGGCCCCGAAGATCCCGGGTTTAATCATACCATGATTTTTATTTCGTCATTGGTGATGGGTGCTATTTATGGTTTCCTGATCGAATTAATAACCACCGTTTTATTTAAGGCAAAACAATAACACCTTGAAATTTTGCCCCTTAAACCTTTTGGTTGACAGGTAAGGACAACATTCGAAATCACTTCTTTTCCGCCATCATACAGCGAAAAAATGAAATCGTACCTGCCGGGATTCCTTGCCACAACCCAGAGAAACCGAAAAGTAATTTTAAATTTGCATTTCGGCAAGAGCCGGATGTAAATCTCAAAAATATTTCATACAAAATTAAGTATTCAGATGCCGGCAATGGACACAATTTATAGCCTTGATTTATCCTACAATTGCGTTCCCATGTCCTTTGTAATAAAAACGATGGAGGAAATTGACCGCCAACTGGGAGGCATTGCCGATACACCGCACCGGCATAACTACTACACGGTAATCTGGTCGTATACTGCCACCGGAAAACACATTATTGATTTTAATGAATACCCGATTCGACCAAACGATGTCTTTTTTGTCAGCCCCGAACAGGTACACCAGGTAATAACCGATCCCAGCCCAACCGGTTATGTGATACTTTTTACACCCGAATTTCTCGAAAAAAACAGCATCCGCGAGGATTTTATCGCAAACCTGAAGTTATTTCAAAAAAGCGACGAAACACCGCCACTTCCGCTAACCCAAACAATGATCGGTCCGCTTAAAATTTTCGCTGATCAGATGATGTCCGCTTTTCGTTCGGAAAACGATCTGCGTTTCGAAACTGTCGGCGCCTACCTTAAACTGTTTTTGATCGAATGTAACGGCCATTGTTCAATAAGCGGGCTTGCCAATATTCAGAGCATTGATGCAGGAAAAACCATTGTTAAAAACTTCAAAACAATTGTTGAAAAGCATTTTACGACATGGCACCAGGTGAAGGATTATGCCGGGGCGTTGTTTGTTTCGCCCAATTATCTGAACGAAGTCATAAAATCGGCCATGCACACCTCGGCAAAAGATTATATTCAAAACAGGATTATCCTGGAAGCCAAGCGTATGGCTGTTTTTACAGGTAAAAGCAGCAAAGAAATTGGTTTTGACCTGGGGTTTGAAGATCCTTCACATTTTAGCAAATTTTTTAAGGCCAATACCCGGCAATCGCTTCAGCAATTTAAGCAAACCGCCTCCAAATAGCTACGAAAATCGCTTCCTTTAGGCTACAAATCGCCCCTTTCGATGATTTCTACCATTGATGCCGTGGTTTTTCCATTTCCCGGGAGTATTACCCCGACTAATTTTGCAGCCTCAAATAATTTAAAATTTTACAAAAATGGAAAATACATCAAAAACAAAATGGGCGATTGACCCAACACACAGCGAAATTTCTTTCAAGGTAAAACACCTGATGATAACC
The DNA here is from genome assembly GCA_903930725.1 of uncultured Bacteroidota bacterium. Lineage (GTDB taxonomy): Bacteria > Bacteroidota > Bacteroidia > Bacteroidales > 4484-276 > CAJATL01. Next base: position 4,621 of record CAIYZW010000217.1, on the reverse strand, counting down.
AATGTTAAAGGCACTTTCAACGAATTTGGCGGTACAGTTAACACTTCAAACCAGAGTTTTGGAACCTCAGATATCGAATTCAGTATGAACGCGGCTTCGATTAATACCGGCGTTGCCGATCGTGACGCTCATTTGAGAAGCGCCGATTTCTTTGATGCCGAAAATCACAAAAAGATAAGCTTTACAGGTGAGAAAATCGAAAATGATGATGCCGACGGAAGCTACACTTTGGTTGGCGACCTCACCATCAGAGGAATTACAAAAATCATTAAACTTGATGTCGAATTTGGCGGAGTTATGAAAGACCCGTGGGGAAATGAAAAAGCCGGCTACACAATTAACGGAAAAATTAATCGCAAAGACTTTGGTTTAAACTGGAATGCCACTTTGGAAGCGGGTGGTGTTCTTGTAAGTGACGATGTTAAAATTAGCTGTGAAATTCAATTGGTTAAACAAGCCTAACTTATTAAACCTTTTTCGGTTGTAATGAAATAAATGGAGCATTAAAGCCTCATTATATGAACAGCTAAGAATTTTAAAGAGAGGGGCTGTTTTGAACCGGCATCTTTCTCATCTTTTTTACTTTTGGAAATATTTTCATAAAATAAGACTGCCCTTTCGGGGAAAAAAGCGTTTCCCGGAATCAGCCAGTTACCAAATACAAAATCAGACATCATGACAAATTCAATCCTTCATAAAGCCGATACCCGCGGAAATGCAGACCACGGCTGGCTTAAGAGCAGACACACTTTTAGCTTTGCAAACTATTACAACCCCGAACGCATGCACTTTGGCGCTTTACGGGTGTTAAATGATGACGTGGTTGAAGCCGGCATGGGCTTTGGCAAACATCCGCACGACAACATGGAAATTATTTCGATTCCACTCGAAGGTGACCTCGAACATCAGGACAGCATGGGAAATGTGGCTGTTATTAAAAATGGAGATGTCCAGGTAATGAGCGCAGGAACCGGGATTTTTCACAGCGAAATGAACAAAAACAAGGACCAGCGGGTGAAGTTTTTACAAATCTGGGTTTTCCCAAACCGGAAAAATGTAACCCCACGGTACGATCAGATTACACTGAACCTGGCAGACCGTCATAATAAATTTCAACAGATTCTTTCACCAAATGCTGTTGATGCCGGGGTGTGGATTTATCAAAATGCCTGGTTTCATCTGGCAAAATTCGACAAGGGTTTTAGCTCGGATTACACCTTCAAAGCAAAAGGAAACGGCGTTTATGCTTTTGTTTTAAATGGCGATGTTTCGATCAATAATCAAAATCTGAAAACCCGCGATGGATTTGGTATTTGGGATATTGACAGCATTGCCATCAAAGCAGAATCTGATGCCGAATTTTTACTGATGGAAGTACCAATGACAATTTAAATGAAACGGAAACAATTTTTAAAAACCCTGGCAATATTGCCATTAGCAGGAGTAGCAATGAAACTAAACGCACTTAACAAAATGATAACCCCGTTCGGCGACACAGCACAAATGCCTGTGTTATTTCTGGGGCATGGCAGCCCGATGAATGCCATCGAAGAAAATGAATTTGTAACAGGATTCAGAAATGTCGCGAAAACAATTCCCAGGCCGGCAGCAATTTTGTGCGTGTCAGCACATTGGGAAACAAAAGGAACCTTCGTTACAGCGATGGAAAAGCCAAAAACCATTCATGATTTTGGCGGGTTTCCACAGGCATTATTCGACGTACAATATCCTGCTCCAGGAAGCCCTGAACTGGCAAGAGAAACAAAAAACATCATAAAAAAAACCGAAATTGGCCTTGATGAAAAATGGGGACTCGACCATGGCGCGTGGAGTGTGATAAAACATTTGTATCCAAATGCCGATGTTCCCGTAATTCAGTTGAGCCTCGATCATTACCAGACACCGCAATATCATTACGATTTAGCCAAACAGCTTGCATCGCTTCGCAGGAAAGGCGTGCTGATAATCGGAAGCGGAAACATGGTTCACAACCTTGGAATGGTGGCCTGGGATAAATTAAATGATGACGAATATGGCTACGACTGGGCATTTGAAGCAAACGAGAAAATGAAAAAGTTCATCCTGTCAAACGACCATCAGCAACTTATCAATTTCAAAAATCAGGGCAAAACATTTGACCTGGCTATTCCAACACCCGAACATTTTTTGCCGCTTCTTTACGCTTTGGCATTAAAAGAAGAAAACGAAAAAGTGAACATTTTTAATGATAAAGCTGTAGCAGGCTCGCTTACGATGACATCGGCAAAAATTTCCGGAGTGTAATAAAATCCAGGTTTGCAGGATGAAACATGTTGCTTTTAGCTTTCACTGTCCATAAGGCCAAGCTTTCTGAGAAGCCACAATAATAAAGATAAAATTACACCAACAACTGCCGATAAAGCCATTCCTTTTAACTGCACCGAACCAATGTGGATACCTGCCCCGCTTAGTCCGGCTACAAAGGTGATGGCGCCAAGAACCATGTTGCTGTTTTTGCTGAAATCAACTTTTTGCTCAACAAAAATCCGGAACCCCTGAACGGCGATAACCCCGTACAACAGCATGGTAATCCCGCCCATCACAGCCTCCGGGATGGAAGAAATACACGCCGATACCTTTCCGGATAACGAAAACATAATGGCAAGCAACGCCGCACCACGGATTACCCAAACCGAATAAACGCGTGTAATCGCCATTACACCAATGTTTTCGCCATAAGTTGTGTTAGGTGGCGAACCAGAAAACCCCGAAATCACATTGCTGATACCATCACCGAGCAATGATCGGTGTAAACCCGGATTTTCAATAAGGTTTGATCCGGTGATTTTTCCGGTCACAATCAGGTGGCTGATGTGCTCGGCCAGAACAACAATACATGCTGGGGCAATGATGATAATTGCTTTTAAGTCGAAAACTGGTGATTGAAATTTTGGAAGAGCAAACCAATCGGCTCTGCTGATGATTGAAGTATCAACCATGCCCATTGTCAAGGCCAGGATATAGCCGGCCATAACCGCAAATAGAACCGGAATTACCTGCAAAAACCCTTTAAAAAGCACCGATCCAAACAAACCAACAAGCAAAGTAAAAGTTGAAACTATTACAACATCCGATCGAAAAACGAAAGGCTGAACCATCTCTCCAACCTTTGCCGGCCAGGGGGCAAAACCAGCCATTTGCGCTGCCATTGGGGCAAGTTCCAGTCCGATAATTGAAACCACAGCACCCATCACAACGGGTGGCATTACCACATCAATCCATCTTATACCCCAAAATTTAACTACAAACGACATCAGGATAAAAAACAAACCGAAAACGATAAACCCACTCTGTGCATGGGCAAATCCACCATAGGCGCTTATTACCAGCAATGTTGGCGCAATAAACGCAAAGCTGGACCCAAGATATGCCGGAATGCCTCCTTTTGTTACCCAGCTATAAACCAAAGTGCCGATTCCATTCATCAACAAAGCTATAGCCGGATCAACTCCCAGAAGTATGGGGGCAAGAACAGTTCCTCCAAACATGGCGGTGAGGTGCTGGAAACTGAGAGGCATGCTTTGCGTCAAGCTTAGTTTTTCCCGAATTCCTACAACTCTTCTCAACATTTACAAGTCTCCTTTTCGATAATTTTTGAATAAAAATACCTGTTTTTCAAAAGCAAAATAACAAACAGCCTTAAATCTTTTGTCGGGCAACACATTTAAAGATTGGAACCTTTAAAATTATACTGGCAAATCTTTCATATCGCCCACCAGTTCAAGGCCTGCGTTTTTACCGGTTTCATCAAAAAACAAATTTCCATATTTATTCGAAATTTTTAGGGTGATGCTGGCATCAACACTTTCGGCAATACGGCGATCCATGGCACCGTTTAGCGGTGCTGCCAGCAAACCTTGTCCGGCGCGCTGGGCGGTAATACCGACAGTAAATTTATTATCATTAAGGAAAATAAAAACAGATTCTTCATCCAGCCTGATCCGGGAAATTTTTGCACCGGTGTATGTGGCGAAGCGATGGATTTTTCCTTCAAAAAGCAAAACACACAAAAACCCAGTAAATGAATTGCCAAACCAGGGTATTTTAGCCACCGAAAACATGATCGAAACACCCGCCGTTTCAAAATGATTACACTGCAACCAAATCCACGCCGAAGGCATCGAGTGGCCCCAGTCTTTTTCGGAGTAGCCTTTGCCGCCGGTAAAATCGCAGACCTGATTGTTAATTTTTAACTCGCCATTCAAAACATGGTTCATGCTCACCAAACCGTGGTAACATTCCATAAATGGCATAAACGAATACCAGCCCATGATTCCGGGGTTTAAAAAGGTTGACTTTAACCGGTTTACCGCTTCAAAACCAACCTGGCCATGCACGCTTAAACCGCTGTTTTTATCTTCGATATCTAAAATAAAACCATCGTACGAAAAATGGTTTTTACCAATGCCTGCCTCAAATTTTTCCTTGGAAAACCAAAATTCTTCAATCGGAAAACTCACATAATACGTTTCGGCAGTTTTCCCGTTGATGAGCTGGATAAAAGCGTGGGCGTTGTTTTTATCCAAAATCGAAATTCCTGGAATTACCGACCAGATAAACTCAGCGTTGGCCGATACATTTT
>CAIYZW010000216.1 GCA_903930725.1 uncultured Bacteroidota bacterium | reverse complement strand
CCTGATAAAAATAGTTGACGTCTTTACCTGCCATCTTCACCATTTCGGCGGTGTTGTCGGTGGAACCATCATCAATAATGATAAGTTCCAGAGGCTCGTAATGCTGATCGAAAACACTTTCGATGGCTTCCGAAATAAAAGCTGCACCATTATAAACCGGAATAATTACGCTGATTTTTGGATGATTGGCGGTAGTTATTTTAATTTCGGGTTCCTCGGTTTCGATGGTGCCTGAGCGTTTTCGCTCGAGTTTCTTTTTAAAAACTTTGAGCGCGTTCAACTCTACCAGGCTTTTCCCTTTGGTCATGTTTCCTTCGTGGCGGCGCACCAGCAGCGTAACTTCGTCGAGCCTCTTCATCACAATTTTTTTCTCTACAGCTCTGTTAAACCAGTCTCCATCTTCGCCAAACCTGAGTTCGGCATCGTAAAGGCCAACTTTGGCAAAGGCCGATTTGCGGTACAAACCGGCGCCGATGTAGTTTGGAAACGATTCTTTTGGATTTCCGAGGTATTCCATTTTCCCTTCTTCACCGGCGCTAAAAAGCTGGGCATAACCTCTCACCAGGTCAAGTCCGGGATTATCGAGTAATTCCTTCATGAGGAGTTCCAGGTTTTTTTCGGGCCACAGGTCGTCCACATCCAAAAATGCAATAAAATCACCCGAAACATCTCTGATGGCGCGGTTCCTCGCAGAGGCAGGCCCTGAATTTGGCTGATGGAAATAGCGGACATCTATTGCAAGATTTTCGACCACTTCGCGGGTATCGTCAGTTGATCCGTCATCAACAATTAAAATTTCGATGGCCGGATAATTTTGATTGATGATATTTTGGATAGCCTGATTGATGAACTTTCCGCCGTTAAAAACCGGAATAATGATGCTGATTAAAGGGTTTTGCGATTCGGTTGTTTGAGAATTTGTGGTATCGGAGTATTTTTCAGGATTACAGAGAAAATCGATGATCGTTGTAGGGATCAAACCGAAGTTGCTGCCGGGTTTTAGCGTGTAACACGGAAGTTTTGAAATAAACCCGATAATGTATTCCTGCGTTTGCGGTCCAACACCAGGCAGTTGCGACATGGTTGTAAACGACATGGCGCGCTGCACAGGCCAGAATGAAGCCGGCTCAATGCTGGTTTTTTCGGTTTTCTGGATTTGCGGTGTTAAAATAGCCTTTAATGGCATTTTGTTTACAATCTGCTCCTTAAGATCGGGAAACAAAAACAGCACCTCCTTTTCCTGGTCTTCTTTAACTCTTTCGCCGATAAAAGGCTTCAAAGCGGGGAATTTATCCAGGTCTTCCACATTCAGTTTTGCTGTGCTGTAAAGACTGAAAACGGTTGGTTCGGGGTCTTTTTTTACAATCACATAATCGTCGCCCAGATATTTCATTCCGCCGTTGAGGCAGGTTAGCGCCGACGTTGATTTTCCGGTTCCGCCTTTTCCGGTGATAAGAACGGCGCCATCACTTGTCCCAACTGCCGCGGCGTGTAAAAGCTGGCAGCCGTTTTTCTCCATCCACCAGTGCAGTATTGTCCTGAAAGGCGACGAATAAACCCAATACGGGAAAGCATTGGGATTTTTAACCCAGTAAACACCTGTATTGGCCGACATGTCCATTACATTTACGGAGTATTCGCTCCAGTGGAAAGCCGTTTTAATCCGTTGGCTGTTAAATCCCCAGATGTCGCCACGGTCGGTAAAATCGGCCCACTCGCAGGGCGGAGGAATCATTTGAACGCCTGTCGAAAGGGTGTCCCAGACATTTATGGTAACATCAGGAAAAGCCGGGGCTTCAATTTTTAAATGTTCGAGTGCCGG
>CAIYZW010000215.1 GCA_903930725.1 uncultured Bacteroidota bacterium | reverse complement strand
TTGGTTGTTCGTGGAACCGTTGTGCCTTTTGCGAAATGTACACTTCAAAAAAATTCCAGGTAAGACCTGAACCAGAAGTTTTTGCAGAAATTGATAAGATGGCTGAATTTTTTCCGGATACCAGAAAAATATTTCTGGCTGACGGCAATGCCATGGTATTAAGCAGTGACAAATTATTAAAAATCCTTGGTTATTTAAACCGTAAATTTCCACGCCTTACCAGGATTTCGGCTTACGCCATTCCTAAAGATTTGAAAAATAAAACTTTAGCTGAACTCACGGCTTTTCAAAAAGCAGGTTTGAAATTGATTTACGTGGGCATTGAAACCGGGAATGATGTTTTGCTGAATTTGATAAACAAAGGTGAAACTGCCGAAAGTACCGTCACTTCGATGAACAAAGCCAAAGAAGCAGGAATTAAGAGTTCTGTTATGATTATCAATGGGTTGGGCGGAAGAAAATATTCAACTCAGCATGCATTAAATTCTGCAAAAGTCATCAACGAGATACAGCCAGAATTTTTATCAACCTTAGTTTTAAGCTTTCCTTTTGGTGTTGGGCATTTCAGTGCAAAATTTGGAGGCGAATTTATCGAAATGAATATTTTGGATTTGCTTCATGAACAGAAATTATTCATCTCAAACCTAACTTTGAAAGAAACTGTTTTCCGCAGCGATCATGCCTCAAACTACATGATTTTAAAAGGAATCTTAAATCGTGACCAACAAAATCTGATCACACAACTCGATATGGCCATTCAGGCTCCTGAACATGCAAATCTGCGCAAAGAGTGGGAGCGGGGTTTGTAGATTGCTTCAAAAAGTCAAATCATTTCAGCCTATCAATAGTTTTATCTCATTTAAAATCAGTGTTTTATTATTTAATATCCCCATATAAAGGATATTATCCTAAATTTGTAAACAAATAAACATCAAATTTTAGATATTTTGAAATTTTCTGACTTTAAATTAGACAGCCAAATCATGGAAGGCATTGATGCCATTGGCTACGAAAAACCAACACCAGTACAGGAACTAGCTATTCCGCTGATTATGCAGGGCAAAGATTTGATTGGTTGTGCCCAAACCGGAACCGGAAAAACTGCAGCTTATGTTTTGCCCATGCTCCACGGAATAATCACCAATAAACATCGCAACGATACCATCAAAGCTTTGATAATTGCGCCAACGCGGGAATTGGCCGTTCAAATTGATCAGCAACTTGAAGGCTTTTCGTATTTTGCAAACATCAGTTCGGTGGCCGTTTATGGCGGTGGCAGTGGCACCGATTTTGAAATGGAGAAAAAGGCATTAAAAACCGGTGCGGAGGTAATTGTTGCAACACCTGGAAGGTTAATTTCGCACCTAAACATGGGTTATGTTAAGTTTAACGAACTGAGGTATTTAGTTTTAGATGAAGCTGACCGCATGCTCGACATGGGTTTTTTGCCGGACATTCAAAAAATCATGAGCCATCTTCCAAAGGAGCGGCAAACATTACTGTTTTCGGCAACCATGCCACGCGAAATCAGGGGTTTGGCAAAAAGCATCCTACATAAACCTGAAGAGGTAAATCTTGCAGTTTCCAAACCTGCCGAAAATGTGATGCAAGTTGCTTATTTAGTGTATGATAATCAAAAAATTGCTTTGATAAAAAGCTTAGTGCAAGATAAAGATTTGCCGTCAGTTCTGATTTTTTCGGCTACAAAATCCAGCGTAAAAGATATCGAACATGAACTGAAAAGGCAGCGGATGAACGTTAAGGCTATTCACTCCGACCTTGAGCAGGATGAACGGAAAACCGTACTCCAGCAATTCAAAAATCGTGAAATTCAGATACTTGTAGCCACCGACATTGTTTCGAGAGGTATTGATATTGATAATATTAGCCTGGTAATAAATTATAATGTACCTCACGATGCCGAAGATTATGTTCATCGTGTGGGCCGGACGGCAAGAGCCGAAAAAACCGGCATGGCCATTACTTTTATCAATGATAAGGAAACAAGGAATTTTAAAAAGATTGAAGAACTCATCCAGGCAGAAGTGAAGAAATTGCCACTACCAGAGGCTTTTGGTGCTGGCCCAAAATTTGAAGTTGTTCGCAGGGACAGCGATAGGGGGCCCATTCGCCGCAAAGGAAATAATGAACGGAGACGGCCTCAGGGACGATAATTCAAGCATTGAAAAACTGGTATTATTTTGGAAATTTGCTTTTCCTTAAAAAAAACTATTTTTGTCGATAATTTTATATCTCATTGATATTTAATATTTTTACTAAATGAGTATCCCAATTAAAGAACTTGATTATGAGGAAATCAAAAAAATCCTCACCGAAAAAGATCACCGGGTG
>CAIYZW010000214.1 GCA_903930725.1 uncultured Bacteroidota bacterium | reverse complement strand
TCTTTTCTAAAAATTCGCTCATAGCAGGAATGATGCCTATTGTAGAAACTGTCACTTTTCGCACACTTAGTCCAAATCCGTAGTCCGAAGTGAGGATTTCCAGACTTTTCATAACGGCTTCAGGATTGTCGAAAGGTTCTCCCATGCCCATGTAAACGATATTGGAAATAAGATTTCGTTCGGGAAGGCTTCGTAATTGGTTCACAATTTCACCTGAACTCAGATTTGCCTGGAATCCCTGTTTTCCGGTCATGCAAAAAAGGCATCCCATTTTGCATCCAACCTGAGTGGAAATACATAATGTTTTTCGCTTTTCTTCAGGGATATAGGCGGTTTCTATAAATTTTTCCTTAGTTGTGGGATATAGATATTTTTTAGTGCCATCTTCAGAAGTTTGAACCTTGCATGAGGGCATTGCAGCTATATCACAATTTTCCTGCAACAAAGCCCTGTCCTTTTTAGAGATATTGGACATTTCGTCAAAAGTGGCAACATTGGTTTTGTATAACCAGTATGCCAACTGATCGCCTGTGTATTTTGGAAGGCCCAGGCTTGCACTCAGAGTTTTCAGTTCAGCCAATGTTTTACCAAGAAGAGGCTCTTTTTCCATCCCGATCAGAAATATATTTCAGAAACTATATTTGCGAACGGGATGCCTTTTTTAATCAGGATATCCCTTACATCAACCACCATCTCTGCATTTCCGCAAAGGTAATACTTAATGTTATTTGGTAGATTGGAATGCTGCCGGAGATAATCTGTCAATCTGCCTGTAAACAAGCCCTCGCTGCTTTCGCTAGAGCAGCATCGTATATAGTTATTGCCCAATACCGGCAGGAATTCGTCCTGAAAATAGAAAAACTCTTTGAGCCTGCCCCCATGCAGCAATACTTTCCCGGCACCAATCCCCGAACGGAACATGCTTAAAAACGGAGCTATCCCAGTACCTGAAGCTATCCACCAGGCAGGTTCGGCACTTCCTGAGTATGATCCAAAAGGCGGCGATATGTAAAAATTGTCTCCGGTTTTTAACTTAGCTAATGGCGGAGTGAGTTTACCTGTAGGTTTAATGTTATACAGAATCTGGATTTCATCATCATTTATTCCGCTTGCAATGCTATATAAGCGTGGGTCACCATCATGTTCCAGACAAATACCGATTACCTGACCAGCAATAAAATCAAAAGTCCTTTTGAACCTAAGAATAAATACGCCTGTGGCAATTTCATTGTTACTTTCTGCAACAACCTTTTTAAGCAAAATTTGTGTTTTTGGTTTAACTTCTTTGATCATAGTTTTAAACAGAATTTGGCAGTATAAACATAAACAGAGTAAATAAGTTTAATGAATGAAGTAGGTGTTTTTGCAGAATCTAACCTTGTTTATACTGTAACCAGGATGAATTTCCATAACTATTAATTTCCAAATTCAATTTACTTCTTTCCTTTTTTCTTTTTAAAAGGGTGTTTCTCAGCATCTTTCATTAATGCGCGCCAGTCGCTTGGGCCGGCATCCGAAAAATCAAGCGTAGCTGCATAATCCCCTTTTTTG
>CAIYZW010000213.1 GCA_903930725.1 uncultured Bacteroidota bacterium | reverse complement strand
CGGACAAAATGAATCAGAAACCGGTGTACTTGTCTGTGTGCGCTGTGGGCGATCCTTTACGGCCAAGAACGAATTTATTCATTTTATCACAGAGGATGAAGTTTTGCGCTTTAATAAACGGGTCGAATTCATGCGGTCGGTTTATGCCAGTTTTTATACACCACTTACCAATTTTATGTTTTTACCTTGCGGTGGGGTTAATAATGCCAGAAATGAAGTATTGAGTCAGCTCGAAATAAACCCGAAATCCAAAATCCTGGAAACGGGCATAGGCACCGGCGACAATATCCTGTTTCTGAAAGAGCAACTCGACGGAGGCACCTACTATGGATTGGATAACCAGTTGCGAATGTTGCATAAGTGTGCCGGTAATTGCCACAAATGGAACCTTCAGGCAGAACTTTGCCGTGCCGATGCCGAACATCTGCCCTTCAAGGACAGTGCCTTTGATGTGGTTTTTCATTTGGGTGCCATCAATCTTTTTGATGATAAAAAACAGGCAATTGATGAAATGATTCGGGTGGCAAAGCCAGGAACCAGGATTGTAATTGCCGATGAAACCGAAAAGGCTTCGAAATTATTCGCCATTTTCCAGGGAAAAACTGATCCGGTAATCCCACCCATTGACCTGATTCCTGAAACGATGCTTGAGAAAAAACTCGAAATTATCTGGAGAGGCTATGGTTATCTTATCACTTTCAGAAAGCCAAAATAGATTAATTTTTAAAGGTAAAATGTAGTTTATCCGTAAAATTTCCATAAACAATCAAAAAACAAAAAACATGAAAACCATCGAAAACAAACAGCTTTTTACTTTAATAACCGGTGCGAGCGCCGGGCTTGGCAAGCAAATAGCAATCGAGTATGCCGGCCGTCACAAAAACCTGATCCTTGTTGCACTGCCCGGGTGGAATCTTCATCATTTTTGCGATGAATTAATCCTTTTATATGGGATACAAGCCATCGGTATCGAATGCGACCTTACCATTGAGACTTCGTTGAATGATCTGGCCGAATATATCCTAAAAAACTTTTCGGTAAACCAGCTTGTAAATAATGCAGGTATAGGTGGTACCATGAGATTTGAAGAGGCAAGTTGCGAATATCTTGATAAGATTATCCACCTCAACATCCGGGCAACAACGATGCTCACCCGCTTGTTGCTGCCCGAACTTAAGAAACACGAAAAAGCGCTTATCATTAATATTGCGAGCATGGCATCTTATGGCCCAATTCCTTACAAAACCATTTATCCGGCTTCGAAAGCTTTTATTTATTCGTTTTCGCGCGGCCTGAGCGAGGAGTTGCGGGGAACGGGTGTAAAAGTTGTAGTTGTAAATCCCGGGCAAATTAATACAAATTCAGAGGTTGCTTCCCGAATTACCTGCCAGGGTTTTCTTGGCAGGATCGGCTTACTTACGGCCAGGAGTATAGCCAGCATTGTAGTTTCATCAGCCGAAAGAGGCAAAGAAGTAGTTATTCCGGGGTTCCTGAATAAAATAAACCGGTGGCTTATCAGATGGACTCCTGAATTTCTCAGACTTCATTTATTGGAGCGGATATTCAGAAGGGAATTAACAATTCGCGAAATTTTTAATAAACATTCAATGCAAGCAGCATGAATAGTATGAAAGGATAAAAACGCTTCATTTTTTTAATCAATTAACACAAACCTAATGATTATGAAAACCAATAAAATTGCAGTAATAACAGGGGCTTCAAGCGGAATTGGGAAAGCTTTTGCCATACATTTTGCCGAAACTGGCTATGATTTGATAATAACCGGAAGGCGGATTGAAAAACTTACAACAATAGCCCGGCAATTAAGGGAACAGTTTGGTGCTTCGGTACAAATTATCCTGGCTGAATTATCTGAAGAAAAAGAAGCCCAAAAACTTATTGATATTATCAAAAGCCATGATAATGTTTTTGTTTTGGTAAACAATGCCGGATTTGGTTCTGGTATCGAATTCTGTGATAATGAGCTTTCCAAACATTTACAGATGCTTCATACACATGTTGTGGCGTCAGTCGAACTGGTTTATGCTGTGCTTCCGCAGATGATCCGGCGAAAAGATGGTGTTATCATCAATGTGTCGTCGCTTGGTGCATATTTGCCGGCGCCGGGAAGTTCGATATATTCGGCCACAAAACTATTTCTGAAAAGCTTTTCCGAATCCTTGTACATGGAAGTCCATAAGTACGGTATAAGGGTACAATGTTTGTGTCCGGGTTTTACACGAACCGAATTTCACGAGCATCGGGAGTCTCATCAACCTACTAATAAAAACAAACTGCTGTGGATGGACACTGAAACCGTTTTGGAAGAATCAGTAAAAGCATTAAGGAAAGATAAAACAATCTGCATCCCAGGCATGATCAACAAACTCTTGGTGGGTATGTCGGTTATTATGCCACGGAAATTGTATTACTGGCTTATGCAAAAATCGGGAAATACTACAGACCTCGGGAAAATGGAACTTACTGCACAAATCGCTTAAAACATCAGGTAATGAAATCCGCAGAACAACAGGCAATATTTGCCATAGCCATTACAGTGATCGCCTCTTACCTTTACTTTTTGGTTCTATCCAGGATTAATCAGGTTAAAAAGGCGAAGACAGTTATTGTCCATGTTAGGTTGTATTTGGTGAGAAAGCTCTCGGGTTTTACGCTTTTAGGCCTGTTACCAGCTTTAATTTCGTTCGTTTTCATCGGTTTGCAACCTTTTCGGGAAGCCAAATTACCAGTAAATTCCTTTCAATTATGGGTATGGGTGCTGGCAGTTTCGTTTTTACTGATTTTGCTTAATCAAATAAATTCCGGAAGTAAGGATTTACAGGCTGTTTATCCGGAAATGCGAATACGGCAGTGGAATTTGGGTTCGATTGCTACTGCAGGCGGAGGTTGGATTTTATACCTTACGGGATATGAATATTTGTTCAGAGGTATCCTGCTTTGGGGGTGTATAAATGCTTTTGGAATCTGGCCGGCAGTGGTTATTAATCTCGCGCTTTATTCGACTTTACACTTGCCTAAAGGATTGAAAGAAGCCTTTGCTGCCATCCCTTTTGGCGCTTTGCTTTGCTATCTTACCATCGAAAGCAGCTCCATTTTACCGGCAATTATACTTCATTCGGTCCAGGCCATTTCGACCGAAATTTCGTGCATTTACAGGAATAAGGAAATGAAGTTTTCAATAATTTAAAACTAAAATATCATGAAATACTTTATCACAGGCATCTCGGGGTTTATCGGCTCAAATCTTGCAAAGTATTTGCTGGCTGAAGGTCACCAGGTGAATGCCCTTGTCAGAAATCCGAAAGATACCATGGCATTCAATCATCCAAACCTGCATTTATTTAAGGGGGATTTGCAAAATAAATGGGCATTGTACAACGGGATGGAAGATTGTGATGTTGTTTTTCATTTGGCCGCTTACGCTAAACCCTGGTCGAAAGACCCAGCGACTTTCCAGCAAATCAATGTCGAAGGCACCGTAAATGTGTTTGAAACAGCCAAAAAAGCTGGTGTACCAAAGGTTATTTTTACCTCCACAGCAGCCACCATGTCGCCATCTATAGGAAAATTACCAACTGATGAATCAACAACACGTAGCGAGCCATTTTTTAATGAATATGAAGCTACAAAATGTGAAGCCGAACGGATTGCAGGAGAATATTCTTTACAGGGCTTACAAGTTATCATCGTCAATCCAAGTCGTGTATATGGGCCTGGCCCGATAAACCCAAGTAATTCGATTACCAGAATGATTCGTGGCTACTGCTGTGGCACCTGGAAAATCATTCCGGGCGACGGCAAAAAGTTCGGTAACTATGTTTTTATTGATGATGTGATTAACGGATATATGCTTGCCTCCGAAAAAGGCCGGTCTGGAGAAAGGTACATCCTTGGCGGGGAAAATCTCAGTTTTGACGATTTATTCTTAACCATCGAAAAAGTAACAGGTATGCATCGGAAAATGTTTCACCTGCCTATGTTTGTAATGTATGCAGTTGCCGCACTCATGGAATGGCAGAATAAAATTACAGGCATTCCGCCGGCAATCACAACAAGCTGGATTAAAAAATATCTAAACGACTGGAGCCTTTCGAGTGCAAAAGCTGAGCGTGAGCTTGGTTACCACATCACTCCGATTGAAGTTGGTGTAAGGAAAACTATTGACTGGCTGAGGGAAAATTCCAGCAATAAACTCAGTTGTGAAGTAAGTTTTTAGTGTGATAAAGCAACTCCAATCCGCCAACCTGGCCATGTCCGGGAATTACAATTTTTGCGTTCGGGAATTTAGAAATTACTTTTCTGATGGTTTCAGGATACGCCACCAAATCGCCATCGGCAGTATTTCCAAGGTTTTGCCATTCGGTACTTTTTATCATACAACCTGCAAACAAAATCTGCTCCGACGGAATCCACACCACAATATTATCCATCGAATGGGCAGCCCCGAAATAGAAACATTCAATCCTTTTATCGCCTGGATTTAACACAAGCGAATCCTTAAAACCACGATCTGGCAAGGGCAATCCCTTTGTTTTGGCAATTTCGGTGGTCATCTGGTTTGCCCATGATTCGATTCCTGATTTTTTAATAACAGCCAATCCTCCCATACAGTCGCCGTGCCAGTGGTTTGGGACAAAACCAACGATTTTCAGGTTCATCGAATCTCTGAGCCAATCAATTAAATCCTGTGTGAGCGCTTCCGTCATCGGGGTATCAAACAGGAAGGCTTTTTCTCCATCAATAAAAATCAGTCCATTCGACGAAACCTGGCCATAACCGTGCACTTCCGTAACCGAAACATGCACGTAGGCATTCTCCGAAAGTTGTTTCAGTTCAAGGTTATCGGCTATTTTAATCGTTTCAAAACCAGGCTACGAAAGCCCGGTATTTTGGATAAATAAAGCCATCAATCCAACCATCAAAAATTTCATAATCAACAATTTTTTCACTTTTTGTTTAACTTAAATGAAGCAATGGGATTGCAAAAGCTCCGCTTTTATGCTTCATGCCCCGAATAACGCGCAATCCTGCGGTTTATGGCCAACAAAGTTTCGCTGTTCAATACTTTTTCTTCGTTGATGTATTTTGCCAGCAAAATCAAAATTACCCTTATCGAGCAAAGGTGGTCGTAATGTTCGCCAAAAACGGAGGTGTCGAGGTATTTCAGGTAATGCTTCATTTGCTTGCCGGCGTTGAGTTTGTATAAAAACGAATCCTGGAAATTGTTCATGATTGTGATGATGCTTTTATCGTGGACATTTCCATAATCTTCGCCGGCATCGAGCAAAGGACACACCGAAAGATTGCCGTTTGCCATAATCCTTAAACCTGGCGAAGGCCGGTAAAAAGCCTTGCAATTGAGAAACTCAGGCAAAATGCTGGCTATTTCCCTGCGGTTCTTTTTAAGTTTAACGCCACTTCCAATGTCGATAAAATGGCTGAACTGATTGGTGTCATCCCCGCTTAAATACTTCAACTTTACTTGTGCATCCATGCTTTGGGGCAGGTTGTACATTTTGGTAGCTATGTTTACCAGCGATTTGAGGGTTTCAGCATCCAGTTCTTCAAACAAAACCGCCGAAATCCGGGGTTCGATGCCCAACATTTTTATCCGGTCGAACGATGAAATGATGCGCCGGTAAAGTCCCTGGTGTTTACGTGATTTATCATGATACGCCTCATGGCCGTCAATGCTGAACAGGATGTGGGTAAGCCCGTTTTGCGACAGGTCGGATAAATATTCCGTGTCGTTTGTGTAAAATTTTCCTGCCGCAATAAAATCGGTTTGTTCGAGCCACCAGCCATTTGTGTAAATGGCAACGGTTTTGTCTTTTTTGCTGTTGATATGGTTTGCCAGTTGGAGCCAGCCATTCCCGTATTTCGACACCTCGCCTCCAATAAAATCGAACCTGTTGATGTTGAGCTGGCAAAAAGCATCGGCCACCGACTTAAGCTTTTCGATGTCGGTTTCGGTGGTTTTTTCCATGCTTCCGTTGCGGCAGTGGGCGCAGTTAAAATTGCATTGGGTGGTATATTCAAATACGATTTTGGTTACGTTTTCCAAAGGGTTGGTTTTGTATTTGAAAATGATGGCAT
>CAIYZW010000212.1 GCA_903930725.1 uncultured Bacteroidota bacterium | reverse complement strand
TTGGTCAACATAATCCTGGTGACAGAATAAGCGTAATTCTCAATAGGGATGGAAGTACCATCGAAAAAACTGTACTTCTAAAAAATAAAGAAAACAGTTTTACAGTAGTACCAAAGAACGAAAAAAGCTCGTTTGATGAACTTGGGGCAACATTTGAGCAAATTACTTCAGAAGACAAAACCAACTATGGAATTGATTATGGAATGAAGGTATCTGAGCTTCGTCAGGGCAAATTAATGAACAAAGGCGTTCGCGAGGGGTTTATTATTACAGACATTGATAAAACGCCTGTCAGATCGGGCGATGACCTGAAAAATGCATTGAAAAACAAAAAAGGGGGCATACTTATCGAAGGTGTTTTTCCGAACGGACAACGAGCATATTTTGCCATTGGCCTTTAACGGATAAAACACAAAATGTTTTGTTCGGATTTCCTGGTATTTTTAATTTGAAAATCATACACCCCAGTTTGTGTAACCATTTATGATTGTTGGTTTTGAATGTTTTTTTCAAATTAAAAAATATTTAACAATAATTTATCATTGATTAAGTTAATAAATCAACATTTGCATTTATTAGGTTAAACAATAAATTGAAATTTATCGGAATTACTTTTACAAATATTTTTAAGAAAGGTTATTAATGAGACAGTTAAAGATCACAAAATCGATCACCAATCGTGAAACTGCTTCTCTGGATAAGTATCTTCAGGATATCGGCAAAGAAGAATTAATTACTGCCGAAGAGGAAGTTCAACTTGCCCAACGAATCAAGCAAGGCGATCAGCAGGCATTGGAGAAATTAACCAAAGCCAATCTTCGTTTTGTGGTGTCGGTGGCCAAGCAATACCAAAACCAGGGTTTAAGTTTGCCGGATCTTATCAATGAGGGAAACCTCGGGCTAATTAAAGCCGCGCAACGATTCGACGAAACCCGTGGATTCAAATTCATCTCTTATGCTGTTTGGTGGATCCGTCAATCAATTCTTCAGGCTTTGGCCGAACAATCCCGCATCGTGCGTTTACCACTCAACCAGGTAGGTTCCCTCAACAGAATTCGTAAAGAATCATCCAAACTCGAACAAAAGTACGAACGTCCGCCTTCTGCCGATGAAATCGCATTATCGCTGGATCTTCCTGAGAATAAAGTTGAATCGGTTCTTAAAATCACAACACGGACTGTTTCGATGGACGCTCCGTTGACGCAGGATGAAGACATGAGCCTGCTTGACGTTTACGTTTCCGACGATAATCCAACCACCGACAATGAGTTGATGAAAGAATCTCTTGCAAGAGAAATTCAACGTTCATTAGCCACCCTAACTAAAAAGGAGCGCGATGTAATCAACCTTTATTACGGAATCGGGATGAATCACGGACTTACACTTGATGAAATTGCAATGAAATTTGACCTTACCCGTGAGCGCGTGAGGCAGATTAAAGAAAAAGCTATTCGCCGCCTCAAACACACTTCAAGAAGTAAATTATTGAAGGCATATCTTGGCCAATAGCCATTTTTTGAATGATAATTGAGGGATCTGTTGATGAACGGATCCCTTTTTTATTTGGAGTATCCTTGTATTTTCAAAGAATATTTCCCTCAATTAGTACCAAAAGTGTAACATTTAAAAAAACACCTTGTCATTACGACGAATTACAAAAGTTAAACTTGGAAGCAGCATTTAAGGACATACATCAGGATTTGATTGAAGCCTGCCGGAATCAAAACCGCAATGCACAGGTTCGGATTTACGAATTGTACTTTAAAGCATTGTACAACACAAGTTTAAGAATTGTAAACAATCCTGCCGAAGCCGAAGATATTATGCAGGAATCGTTCCTTGAGGCATTTAAAAAAATTGAAGATTACAGAGGGGAAGGCAGTTTTGGAGCCTGGTTGAAAAGAATTGTGGTCAATAATTCGATTAATCACCTGCGCAAAAACAGGGAAATGCTAAGTCTCGACGAAAACAAAATTGATCCAAAGGACCCCGGAGATGAAGAGCAGGAATATTCTGAAAATATTTTCTGCCGGCTCGAAGAGATTAGGGATGGGATTAAAAAACTGCCCGAAAACTATAAGATTTTGCTTTCGTTGCATTTACTCGAAGGTTATGATCAGGAAGAAATCGCCGAAATCCTCAAAACAACTTATGGAAATATCCGTGTTAAGTATTTGAGAGCCAAACAACGACTGCTTCAGATAATCATGGAAAGCAGAGTAATAAACCGGAAAATTGGAGTAGTTGAGTGATCCGAAACCGGATTCAAAGTCAAAAAGAAGTATGGGAAATAATATTGAAAAATCTTTTAGAACAATAAAACA